>JAHEDL010000229.1 GCA_024641255.1 Pseudorhodobacter sp. | reverse complement strand
CACCAGCCAGCGCCCCGGCCTGTCTTCGCCTTCAACTTGAAATGCCGCCATGCCGCCCATCACAGATTGGTAACCATTCCCATTTATGCGCTTCAATACGAAACCGCCAGTTGCCCCGCGCGGCTCTTTGCGCCATAAGACCCGCGGCCCACCACGAAAAATGAACGCGACGAAAAGGAACAAGGCATGAGACGCCTTCGGAACGTAAAGATCGTGGCCACTCTGGGCCCGGCTTCCAGCGACTATAAAATGATCCGCGCTTTGTTCGAGGCAGGGGCCGATGTGTTCCGCCTGAACATGAGCCACGGCAGCCATGCCGAACAGGCCGCGCGCCACGCCATCATTCGTCAGGTCGAAGCCGACACTGGGCGTCCGATCGCGATTCTGGCCGACCTTCAGGGCCCGAAACTGCGCGTTGGCACCTTTGCCAATCCGGCAGGCGAAGAGCTTGTCGAAGGCGCGGCCTTCCGCATGGACCTGAGTTCAGCCCCCGGCGACGCGACCCGCGTGCAGCTGCCCCACCCCGAAATTTTTGCTGCCCTTGAACCGGGCGCAAGCTTGCTGGTCAACGACGGCAAAATCCGGCTGGAAGTCAAAGAATGTGGCCGCGACTATGCAAATTGCATCGTCACCGTTGGCGGCACCATTTCCAACCGCAAGGGCGTGAACGTGCCTGACGTGGTTCTGCCGCTGGCAGCGCTGTCGGAAAAAGACCGTGGCGATCTTGAGTTCGCTTGCGAACTGGGCGTCGACTGGCTGGCGCTGTCCTTCGTGCAGCGCCCCGAAGACGTGATCGAAGCGCGTCAACTGGCACGGGGTCGCGCAGCGATTCTGTCGAAAATCGAAAAGCCTGCCGCCGTGAAGGCCTATGACGCTATCCTGCAAGTGTCTGACGGTATCATGGTTGCGCGCGGCGACTTGGGCGTTGAACTGCCCGTCACCTCGGTGCCGCCGATCCAGAAGCGTCTGGTGCGCGGTGCGCGCGCTGCGGCGAAACCGGTGATCGTGGCAACCCAGATGCTGGAATCAATGATCGAATCGCCGGTGCCGACCCGCGCCGAAGTGTCCGACGTTGCGACCGCCATCTATGAAGGCGCCGATGCGGTGATGCTGTCTGCCGAATCGGCAGCGGGCAAATATCCGGTCGAAGCCGTCACCACGATGAACAACGTGGCGCTGTCGGTCGAAAAAGACCCGACCTACCGTCAGGTGATCGAAGCCAGCCGCGTGGTGCGCCGCGAAACCATCGCTGACGGCATCGTTGCCGCCGCGCGTGAAATCGCCGAAGCCACCAACATCAAGGCCATCGTCTGCTTCTCGCAATCGGGCCAGACCGTCAGTCTGGTCGCCCGCGAACGCGCCCGCGTTCCGGTGATCGCGCTGACGCCGCTGATGTCCACCGCTCGCCGCATGGCGCTGACCTGGGGTGCGCATTGCGTCATCACCGAACCGCAAGAACGCTTCAAAGGCGCGGTTCTGGCGGCGGTCAAGGCGGCACGGGATGATGGCTTTGCCGGCGTTGAAGACATGATCGTCGTCACCGCAGGCGTGCCGTTCAACGTCAAGGGCACCACCAACATCCTGCGCGTCGCCCCCTGTGACGAACGATTGATTTCGCGCGTAGACCCAGAGTAACCTTTCAGCAAGGTTTCTTGCTGTAGAAGTTGTCAGGCTTTACGGGATATACAAAGCATGAGCACGGACCAAATCCTTGTCGTCGGACTGATCATCTGTGCTCTTGCCATCCCGTCGCTGCTTGCCGCCTATTCCGAAAGCCGCCCGCCCCGCGCCGGTGCCATCATGGTGCTGATCGGGGGCGTGCTGCTGGCGGTGGCGCTGACGCAAAAGGCCGGCGGCTACACCTTTGCCGAAATCCCGCAGGTTTTCATGCGGGTCATCGCGGGCTGGATCAAGTAAATCCACCACGCATCTGCAAGCGGCGCATTGCCCCTTGCGACTCTGCCAAAGCCCCCCTATAGGGACGTTTCGAATACCCCGCGCCGCTGGCCAACGTGGCATGCCAAGCAGCGCCTGCAACCATGGAGATGGAAATGCCCAAGATGAAGACCAAGTCGGCGGCGAAGAAGCGTTTCAGCTTCACGGCCTCCGGTCGGGTGAAAGCTGGCGTCGCCGGCAAACGCCACGGCATGATCAAACGTACGACGAAATTCATTCGTGACGCGTCCGGGACCATGATCCTGAACCCGTCCGACGCGAAAATCGTCAAAAAATACATGCCCTACGACCGGTAAGGAGAACATCATATGTCCCGCGTCAAATCCGGTAAGGTAACCCACGCCCGTCACCGTAAGGTGATCAAGGCGGCGGCTGGTTACTACGCCGCCCGCTCTACGAACTTCAAAACCGCTACTCAGGCCGTTGATAAGGCCAACCAGTACGCGACCCGCGACCGTAAGACCCGCAAGCGCAACTTCCGCGCCCTGTGGATCCAGCGTATCAACGCTGCGGTTCGTCTGTTCGATCTGGAAATGACCTACTCGCGTTTCATCAACGGTCTGGCGAAAGCCGGTATCGAAGTTGACCGTAAGGTTCTGGCCGATCTGGCAGTGCACGAGCCGGAGGCGTTCAACGCCATCGCAGCACAGGCGAAAGCCGCTTTGGTCTGATCTTCGCGATCACCGTTTTAGGAAAGGCCCTGCTTTGGCGGGGCTTTTTCATTTTTAACCCCATGCAACACCGCCCCATTTGATAATCCGGCGCTATGGCAGCGGCGGACCCTCCGGGGGGAGTATTTTCAAAAGAGCAAGCCATGAAGGGCGCACCCGCAGGAACACCGTGCGCGCCACTTGCATCCAGCCCGCCTTCCCGCTAGCACCATCCGGCATTCGACAGGAGACGGCCATGGACGGGCTTGACGCACTTAAGGTCAAATATCTTACCTCTGTGGCCAACGCCGCCGATGAAGCCGCGCTGGAAGAGGTGCGTCTGGCCGCCTTGGGCAAGAAGGGCGAAATCAGCGCGATGATGGCGACGCTGGGCAAGATGGACCCCGACGCGCGTAAAGCCGCCGGTGCCATGTTGAACGTGCTGAAAGATGAAATCGACGCCGCCCTGCGCGCCAAAAAGGCCGCGCTGGCCGATGCGGCCCTGGATGAGCGGCTGCGGTCGGAGTGGCTGGACGTAACGCTGCCGGGGCGTCCGCGCCGCACGGGCAGCATTCACCCGGTGAGCCAGGTGATGGAAGAACTGACCGCGATCTTCGCCGACATGGGCTTTGCCGTGGCTGAAGGGCCGCAGGTGGAATCCGATTTTTACAATTTCGATGCCTTGAACATCCCGCCGGAACACCCGGCGCGGCAAGAGCATGACACCTTCTTCATGAACCGTGCCGAAGGCGACAGCCGCCCGCCGCATGTGCTGCGCACCCACACCTCGCCGGTGCAGATCCGCGCCATGACCGAACAGGGCGCGCCGATCCGCGTGATCGCACCGGGCCGCGTCTATCGCATGGATATGGACCAGACCCACACCCCGATGTTCCATCAGGTGGAAGGTCTGGCGATTGACCGCGATATTTCGATGGCCAACCTGAAATGGACGTTGGAAGAATTCTGCCGCGCCTTTTTCGAAGTGCCTTCGGTCGAACTGCGCTTCCGCGCCTCGCATTTCCCGTTCACCGAACCGTCGGCCGAAGTCGATATTCGCTGTTCGTGGGAAGGCGGCCAGTTGAAGATTGGCCAGGGTGACAAGTGGATGGAAATTCTGGGCTCTGGCATGGTGCATCCCAAGGTGCTGACAGCCGCCGGGGTAGACCCGAATGAATGGCAGGGCTTTGCCTTTGGCATGGGGATCGACCGCATCGCCATGCTGAAATACGGCATCCCCGATCTGCGCGCCTTCTTCGAATCCGATCTGCGCTGGCTG
>JAHEDL010000215.1 GCA_024641255.1 Pseudorhodobacter sp. | reverse complement strand
TGTATGTGGCCTTTGCGGTGACGCCGGGTTTCGTGATTGCGTGGAACTGGCTGGCAGAGCCTTTGGGCCTTGCGGTGTTGAAAACGCGGGATTTTCCGCTGTTGTGGCGGGCGATCATTGCGCTGACGCTGGCGTATTCGGCGTTTCTGGCCGAGATTTTTCGCGCTGGCTTGCAGGCGGTGGACCGTGGCCAGATTGAAGCGGCGCAGGCGTTGGGTCTAAGCGGCTGGCAGCGCTTTCGCCATGTGGTGTTTCCGCAGGCGTTCCGCACCATTCTGCCGCCGCTGGGCAATGATTTTGTCGCGATGGTGAAGGATTCCAGCTTGGTGTCGGTGCTGGGGGTGTCTGACATCACGCAGTTGGGCAAGGTGACGGCGGCTGGAAATTTCCGGTATTTCGAGACGTATAACGTGGTGGCCTTGCTGTATCTGACGATGACCATCACCCTGTCGTTGGTGCTGCGGCGGCTGGAAGCCCGGCTGAAGGCCAAATCCGACCGGTGATCTGTCCGACCGGTGATCTGATTGCGCGCCTGCGGCGCAAGTCTTTGCAGCGCTGGCGCGCGGCGTGCCTTCGACGAGAGTATTTTTGCAAAGAGCAATGGCTGGACCTTCTGTGCTGCGCTGCTTAGCTTTGCGGCAAAGGAGATCTGCGATGAATGTTCTGCTGAAAGAGTGGGTTGGCGATTTTGGTCTGCCGCCGTTTGCCGCGATTACGGACAATGATTTTGGACCGGCGTTTGAGGCGGCTTTGGCCGAGGCGCGGCGCAACATTGCAGGGATCGCCGAGGCGGCCGAAAGCCCGAGCTTTGCCAATACCATTGAGGCGCTTGAGCTGGCCGAGGGCAGCTTGGACCGGGTTGCGGGGGTGTTTTACAACTTGGCGGGGGCCGATAGCACGCCCGCGCGCGAGGCGTTGCAGCGCGATCTGGCCCCGAAGATGAGTGCGTTTTCGTCCGAGGTGACCAATAATAAAGCGTTGTTTGCCAAGGTAGAGGCGTTGTGGCAGGGCCGCGATGGCCTGCAGCTTGCACCCGAACAGTTGCGGGTTTTGACGCTGTATCGGCAGATGTTCGTGCGTGCTGGCGCGGTGTTGGAAGGCGAGGCTGCGGCACGATTGACGGCGGTGAAATCGCGGCTGGCGGTGTTGGGCACCCAGTTTGGGCAAAATCTGCTGGCGGATGAGCGGGCGTGGTTCATGCCGTTGGCCGAGGCGGATCTGGAAGGCCTGCCAGAGTTCGTGGTCGCGGCGGCCCGTGCGGCCGGCGTCGAGAAAGACGCGGCAGGGCCGGTGGTGACGCTAAGCCGATCCTTGATCGTGCCGTTCTTGCAGTTTTCGCCGCGCCGCGCCTTGCGGCAGAAAGCCTATGAGGCGTGGGTGGCGCGGGGTGCCAATGGCGGTGCCACCGATAACCGCGCGATTGCCGCCGAGATTTTGGCGCTGCGTGACGAGCGGGCCAAGCTGTTGGGCTATGCCAGCTTTGCCGATTACAAGTTGGAGCCAGAGATGGCGAAGACCCCGGCGGCGGTGCGCGATCTGTTGATGCGGGTCTGGGCCCCGGCCAAGCGCAAAGCGCTGGCGGATGCAGCCGTGCTAGAGGCGCTGTTGCAGGCGGATGGCGTGCAGGGGCCGCTGGAGCCTTGGGACTGGCGCTATTATTCCGAAAAGCGCCGGGTGGCCGAGCATGATTTGGATGAAACGGTGCTGAAACCCTATCTGGGCTTGGAGGCGATGCTTGCCGCGCAGTTTGATTGCGCCAATCGGCTGTTCGGGCTGGAGTTTCGTCCGCTGGACATTCCGCTGTATCATGCCGATGCGCGGGCTTGGGAGGTGACGCGGCGCGGTGAACATGTGGCGGTGTTTATCGGGGATTATTTCGCGCGCGGCTCAAAGCGGTCAGGCGCATGGTGTTCGGCGATGCGCAGCCAGCGCAAATTGGGCGGTGATCAGCGCCCGATCGTGGTCAATGTTTGCAACTTTGCCAAAGGCGATCCGGCGCTGCTGTCGTATGATGACGCGCGCACGCTGTTTCACGAATTCGGCCATGCGCTGCACCAGATGCTGTCGAATGTGACCTATGGTTTCATCTCTGGCACCAGTGTGGCGCGTGACTTTGTTGAACTGCCCAGCCAACTTTATGAACATTGGATGGAAGTGCCAGAGGTGCTGGAAAAGCACGCCCGTCATTACAAAACCGGCGAAGCGATGCCCACCGATCTGCTCAAGCGGTTGCTGGATGCGGGCAGCTATGATCAGGGCTTTGCCACGGTGGAATTTGTGTCATCGGCGCTGGTTGATCTGGCCTTCCATGAAGGCGCGGCACCTGCCGACCCGATGCAGAAACAGGCCGAGGTGTTGGAAAGCATCGGCATGCCGCGCGCGATCCGCATGCGCCACGCCACGCCGCATTTCGCGCATGTGTTTTCGGGCGACGGTTATTCCAGCGGCTACTACAGCTATATGTGGTCAGAGGTGATGGACGCCGATGCGTTTGCGGCCTTTGAAGAAGCGGGCGACCCATTTGATCCGGCAACCGCGGCGCGCTTGGAAGAGTTTATTCTGTCGGCGGGCGGGTCCGAGGAACCGGATGTGCTTTACACCAAGTTTCGCGGCCGGATGCCGGGGGTTGAGCCGCTGTTGAAAGGCCGTGGCTTGTTGCAGGCGTGAAGAAGGGGGGCTGTCCGCCCCCCTCGGGCTGCGCCCTCACCCCCCGAGGATATTTTAACCAAGAGGATGGGGTGGGTTTCATCTTGGTCTAAATATCCCCGCCGGAGGCATCTGCCGTCTTGGCACCGTGCAAGGCCTGTTCAGCGCAGCTGGCTGGGAGCTTGGCCGAATTTTGCCCGGAAGGCGCGTGACAGCGCCGAGGCGGAAGAGAATCCGCAGCGCAGCGCGACCTCTGCCAAGGAGTGACGGGTGTCGGTGATCATGCGGCGCGCGGCTTGCAGCCGCAGTGTCAGCGCGTAGGCGGCGGGGGTAAGGCTAAGATTTTCTTTGAAAATCTGCTCCAATCGGCGCGGTGACAGGCCAAGCGCGCGGGCGATGGCGGCGCTGGATTCGGGGGCGTCAAGGTGGGCTTCCATGCGGGCAATTGCGGCGGCGACGCGCGGGTCGAGCCGTGGGTCGGGTTTCGCCGGGCTGATCTGTGGTTCTGACCCGTCGCGGGCGGTGGTGATAAAGCTGGCAGCAACCTGCAGCGCCAAGGCGGGGCCGTGGCGGGCGCGGATCAGGTGCAGCATCAGGTCGGCGGCGGGGGCGGCGCCGCCTGCGGTAAAACGGCTGCGGTCGATGACAAAGCGGTCGGGCACCACATCAACGGCGGGGTGGGCGGCGGCGAAATCTTCCAGATCTTCCCAATGCACCGTGGCTTTGTGACCATTCAGCAACCCCGCGCGGGCGAGCACCCAAGCGCCCGCATCGATGCCGCCGACGGCGGTGAAGTGCCGCGCCATGCGCGACAGGTCGCGGATCAGCGGCGCGGTGGCGACTTGCGATTGCCGGAAGCCCGCAATCACCACCAGCGCTTCGGCACCTTCGGCGGCGGCCAGCGGGCCGTTGGAGGGCAGTTCGATGCCGCAGGTCAGTGGCACGGCGCGGCCATCTGGCGACACCACGCGCCAGCGGTAGCTTTCGCTGCCCAAGTGGCGATTGGCGCTGCGCAGTGGGTCCAGCGTCGATGCGACCTCGAGGATCGATGACTGCGGCAGCACCAGCAGGGCCAATGTCAGCGGTTGCTGCGATGCGGCGAAGATCGTTGCGTTTTTTGCCATGTTTATTTCGTAAATTGATACGCGCGGGGCTGCAAGGGCGCTATGGTGGCGGCAACTGAATTGGAGGATTCCCATGCCCTTGGCCATGAACCGCGAAGTTTTCATCACCTGTGCTGTCACCGGTTC
>JAHEDL010000213.1 GCA_024641255.1 Pseudorhodobacter sp. | reverse complement strand
AGATATTTCGGATCAGCCGCCAAACAGCGCGCAATTTCCACCCGCCGCCGTTCGCCGCCAGAAAGCGCAAGCGCCGGCGCGCGCCGCAGGTGGGTGATCGAAAATTCGGAAAGCAGTTCTTCCAAACGCTCGCGCCGCTTGTGGCGATCTGCTTCGCGAATTTCCAGCACTGCCAGAATGTTGTCTTCCACCGACAGGCCGCGAAAGATCGACACCTCTTGCGGCAAATAGCCAATGCCAAGCTGCGCGCGGCGATACATCGGCAGCGCCGTCACATCGCGCCCGTCAATCATCACCTGCCCCGACTCTGGCGTCACCAGACCGGCAATGGTGTAAAACGTCGTGGTCTTGCCGCACCCATTTGGCCCAAGCAACGCCACCACTTCGCCCCGGTTCAGATGCAGCGACACATCGCGGATCACCGGACGCCGCTTGTAGCTTTTGCGAATGTGCCGAATCGACAGGCCCAGCGCGGCTTCGGTTGCAATCAATTCGACCATCAGTTTTTCCCCGGCACGAAGGTGGTGGTCACCCGACCATCCAGACGGCCCGTGCCGGTTTTCAGATCAATCACCAGTTTTTGCGCCGCCATCGTGGCCTGCCCCTGCGTCAGCAGCACATTGCCCGTCATTTCCACCTGCCCCGAGGCTATGGTGTAAACCGCCTGCTCTGCCTCTGCCGCATCGGTGGCGTTGACCAACAGCACCTTGCCCGACGCAAAAAGCTTTTCGATGCCCTTTTTGTCGGCGGCGTATTGCACGCGCATTTCATTGGCCGACAGCTTCATCACGCCTTGGGTGACCATGACATTGCCGGAAAACACCGCCATGCCATCGGCCTGACTGATCGACAGCGCGTCGGCGTTGATCTCGACCGGCAGCGTGGTGTCAGCTTTCAGCCCGCCAAACGCAATGTTGGTGCCTTCGGCCATCGCAGACGGCGCAAGCAACACAATCAGGCACAGGCTGGCAAAGATGCGCGTCAACATTGAGGAAATCCTGTCATCTACCCGGCTGGTATAGCAGCCGCACCTTGCCGTTGAAAACCAGAAGATAAGGCCCGGTTTCGCCATCTTTCGACAGAACCATATGATTGGCGGTCAGCTGCCCCATCGGGCCTTCGGCGCTGACATCACCACGGCTTTCCACAAGCGTCCGGTCGGTGGCAACACCCAGACCCTGCGTTGACACAAGATAGCCGGTCGAAGATTGCAGCTCGGTGCCCTTGCTGAATTCGATCATCTTCTTGTCGGTGTTCAACGCCACTTCTGCGGCGGCAAATTCAGTCTTTGCGCCATCTGGCGTGATCAGCGCGCCCAACACCTGCCGCAAGGTGCCGCCGGCGCTTTGTGGCTTGGCCTCTGCCGCCGTGATGGTCAGCGCCGCGCCATCTGCGGTCATCCCGGAAAACCCGGCACCGGTCATTTTCGGGTCGCGCAGGCGGTCATCCACATCGACCGAGGCGTAGGGGATCGCGTCTTCGGGATTGATCTTGCGCGAAAACAGAAACAGCGTCGACAGCAGCAAAAGCGCGATCAGCGGCAGCGCAATTTTCAGCACCCGCACCAGCCGCGAATGCAGATTGTCGCGCAGCGGACGGGCCATCAGATCACACCGGCGCGAAGGCAGTCGTGAATATGCACAATCCCCAACGCCTGATCTGCCGCCGTGGGTGACACCACAAACAGACAGGTGATCTTACGGTCGTTCATCACGTTTACCGCCGCTTCGGCCAAGGCATCGGGCGCAACCGTGCGCGGGTTGCGGGTCATCACCTGCCCCGCCGTCAGCGAAAGCAGCCCGTCCATGTGCCGCCGCAAGTCGCCGTCGGTGATAATCCCGGCCAGCGCCCCCGCTTCGGTCACCCCCACCACGCCAAAGCCATAGCGGCTGATCGCCAGCAGCGCGTCAGACATCGGTCGCTCTGCCGCAATCAGCGGCAGGTCGGTGTGCATCAGGTCGCGCACTTTCAACAGCCGCGCCCCCAGCTTGCCTCCGGGGTGAAACACGCGGAAATGTTCGGGCGTAAAGGCCCGATGTTCCATCAGGGCAATCGCCAAGGCATCGCCCAGCGCCAGCATCATCGTTGTCGATGTGGTGGGCACAATACCGGTGTCACAGGCTTCGGGCGCATCGGGCAACAAGATCGCCACGTCCGATTGCCGGATCAGCGTGCTTTCTGCCCGCCCCGCCACCCCGATCAACGGAATGCCAAACCGCCGGGTATGCGCGATAATATCCGCCAGTTCTGACGTTTCGCCAGAGTTGGACAGCACCAGCGCCACGTCGCCCTTCATCACCATGCCAAGATCGCCATGGCTGGCTTCGGCCGGATGCACAAACTGCGCCGGCGTGCCGGTGCTGGCAAAGCTGGCGGCAATCTTGCGGGCGATATGGCCAGATTTGCCCATCCCCGAAACGATCACCCGCCCCGATGCCGCCATGATCAGATCAACCGCCTGACCAAAGCTTGGCCCCAGCTGGTCGGCCAGCATGTCCAATGCCTCGGACTCGCGCCGGATCACCCGGCGGCCGGTGGCCAGAAAATCAGTGGTGGAAGATGTCATTCGGCTCCTCCCAGCCCAGCAGATCCAGTTCGGCGCGGGTGGGCAAGAAATCAAAGCAACGCTGCGCAAGATCAAGCCGGTCTTCGCGCACCAAAATCGCCTCTAGCGCCGCTTTCAGCCGGTGCAGATACAGCACGTCCGACGCCGCATAGTCTTTCTGCGCATCGGTCAGCTTTTCGGCACCCCAGTCCGAGGTTTGCTGTTGCTTGGAAACGTCGACCCCCACCAGTTCGTTCAGCAAGAACTTCAGCCCGTGACGGTCGGTAAAGGTGCGCACCATCTTGGCGGCAATCTTGGTGCACCAGACCGGCGCAGTGGTCACGCCAAAGGCTTGTTTCATCGCGGCAATGTCAAAGCGGCCAAAGTGAAACAGCTTGATCACCGCAGGATCGGTCAGCAACCGTTCAAGGTTTGGCGCAGATTTCTGGCCTTTGGCAATCTGCACCAGATGTGCGTTGCCGTCGCCGCTGGAAAGCTGCACCAGACACAGCCGGTCGCGGCGCGGGTTCAACCCCATGGTTTCGGTGTCAATCGCCACCACCGGGCCAAGGCTAAGCCCGTCGGGCAGGTCGTTTTTGTGAAGGTGAATAGCCAAGGCTGAGATCCGATCATCAAGTGCTGTGCAGGAATTAGACCCGCAGCACGCGGCGGTCAACGCAGCAAGGCGCAAAAAGCAAAAGGCCGCCCGAAGGCGGCCTGTTGGACTTTGGTGCCCAGAAGAGGACTCGAACCTCCACGTCTTGCAACACTGGTACCTGAAACCAGCGCGTCTACCAATTCCGCCATCTGGGCAGATGTCGTGGGGGCGATGTAGCCAAGCCTGCGGGGGGTGTCAACAGGGGGAAATCAGGATTTCTGGAAAAAACATCGACGTGATCGACGGCTGCCGCAATGCGGCGTTTGGACTTGCCGCTTTGCTGCTTGGGGATTATTCAGGCTGCAACATCTAATTAGGCTGCCAAAGAGGGTTTCCCATGAGCAAGCTTGTCACGATCTACGGCGGTTCGGGTTTTGTCGGCCGTTATATCGCGCGCCGCATGGCAAAAGAAGGCTGGCGCGTCCGCGTTGCCTGCCGTCGTCCGAACGAAGCCTTGTTCGTCAAGCCCTACGGTTCTGTCGGTCAGGTTGAACCGGTGTTCTGCAACATCCGCGACGACGCTTCGGTGCGCGCAGTGATGGCGGGCGCGGATGCGGTGGTAAACTGCGTTGGCACCTTTAACCGTGGCGGCAAGAACAACTTTGCAGCCGTGCAGACCGAAGGCGCAGGCCGGATCGCCCGCATCGCGGCGGAACAGGGCATCGCGTCGCTGGTGCATATTTCGGCCATCGGTG
>JAHEDL010000210.1 GCA_024641255.1 Pseudorhodobacter sp. | reverse complement strand
TGAACAGGCCTTCCCGCAAGCCGAGGCAGAGGCGCTCGCTGCCTTTGGCGACGGCGGGCTTTATATGGAAAAGGTAATCACAAAGGCCCGCCACATCGAAGTGCAAATTCTTGCCGATGGAGCCGACGCCATCCATTGCTTTGAACGCGAATGTTCGTTGCAGCGGCGTCGGCAAAAGGTCTGGGAAGAGGCCCCCAGCCGTGCTTTGTCGCCGCGCTTGCGGGATGAGTTGTGCAGCAGCGCGGTGCGCCTTGCCCGCGCGGTCAACTATTCCGGCGCGGGAACGGTGGAATATCTTTACGACGAAGACGCCGACCGCTTCTACTTCATCGAAATGAACACCCGAATTCAGGTTGAACACCCGGTGACAGAGATGATCACCGGAATTGATCTGGTGGCGGAAATGCTGCGGATCGCGGGCGGCGAGCCTTTGCGCCTTTGGCAATCGGATATCACCGTTAAGGGTCATGCAATCGAGGTGCGATTGAACGCCGAAGACCCCGTGCGCGGCTTTGCGCCATTTCCCGGCACGATCGCGGCGCTGCGCGTTCCAGGTGGGCCGGGGGTGCGCTTTGATAGCATGCTTTACGCGGGCTACACCGTGCCCCCCTTTTATGACTCTTTGCTGGCCAAGTTGATCGTCCACGCCGAAACCCGCGAGGCGGCGATCACCCGGATGGCGCGCGCGTTGTCTGAACTGCAAATCGACGGGCTGGCCACAACAAAGCCGTTGTTTCAGGCGCTTGCCGCCGATGCCGCCGTGCAGGCGGGCGATTTTCATACCCGTTGGCTGGAGGGGTGGCTGGAAACCCACGCCGCCCGCCTGACCCCCAGCCTAGAGCCATAAGGAGGCCCCATGTCGATACGGTTCAGCTTTGGTGGCGACGAACATATCTTCGCGGAAGTGTCCGAAGAAATGTCGCTGGAAGCCTTCTTTACCAGTCTGTCGCTGACCAATGCCGTCAGGCAGGCAGGTATCAAGGGCGTCACCGAAATTTGCCCGGCCAACGCCAGCTTTCAGGTCAAATATGACCCGGATCAGATCAAGCCGAACGATCTGCTGCGCGAATTGCAATCGATGGAGGGCGCGGCCAGCAAATCCGACGCCACCCTGAAGACCCGCATTATGGAGATCCCGGTCTATTACCAAGACCCGTGGACTCATGAAACGCTGATGCGCTTTCGCGAACGCCATCAGGACCCGAAGGCCACCGATCTGGAATACGCGGCTGCGGTGAATGGTCTTGGCACGGTTGAAAACTTCATCGAAGCCCATTCCAGCCAGCCTTGGTTCGTTTCGATGGTTGGCTTTGTTGCCGGCCTGCCGTTCCTGTATCAAATGGTGGAGCGTAAGCGGCAGTTGCAAGTGCCGAAATATCTGCGCCCGCGCACCGACACGCCTAAGCTGACCATCGGTCACGGCGGTTGTTTCAGTTGCATCTATTCTGTCCGTGGCGCAGGCGGCTATCAGATGTTTGGCGTGACGCCGATGCCGATCTATGACCCTAACCAACAAGTTAGCTACTTGCAGGACGAAATGTGCCTGTTCCGCCCCGGCGACATTGTGAAGTGGAAGCCGATCAGCCGCGATCAATACGACGCTGATATCGAAGCGGTGAACGAAAACAAATTCCTGCCGACCATCCGCGAAGCCAGTTTTTCGCTGACCGATTTCAACAAAGACATCAACGGCACCAACGCCAAGCTGATGGAGGCGCTTCATGGCCGTTAAAATCCTTGCCCCCGGTCTGTCCACCACCGTGCAAGACCTTGGCCGCCCCGGCTATTATCATCTTGGCATTCCGATTTCCGGTGGGATGGATCGCTTCGCGCTTAGCGTTGCCAATATGCTGGTTGGCAATGACGAAGGCGCCGCAGTGCTAGAGGCCGTGTTCTTGGGGCCAGAAATTGAATTTACCCAAGCCGCCACGGTTGCGGTGACGGGGGCCGATTTGCCGCCGAAGGTAAACGGCGACGAACGCCCAACATGGGAGGCGTTTGCCGTAAAGCCGGGCGATAAACTTTCGTTCGGGTTCCTTAAATCCGGTGCGCGCGCCTATATCGCGATTTCTGGCGGCATTGCTGTGCCGATGAAACTGGGGTCGCGGTCGACCTATACCTTGGGGGCTTTGGGCGGGCACGAAGGCAGGGCGCTAAAGGCGGGCGATGTGCTGCCGTTGGGGCAGGGCGCGGTGGGCGGTGGGTCTATTCCGGCCGATCTGCGGCGCGGTGCCCGAAATCCGGCAGAGTTGCGCATGCTGCCGGGGCTGTATTGGCATCGCATTACCGCCGAAGCGGGCAAACAGTTCTTTGCCGACACCTGGAAAGTCGCCCCCGAAGCGGACCGCATCGGTTACCGGTTCAAAGGCGGCAAACCGCTGGATTTTGTGCCGCGCACGCCACCCTTCGGAGCAGGCTCTGATCCGTCGAATATCGTCGATGCATGCTATCCCTACGGGTCGGTTCAGGTGCCTTCTGGCACGGAACCCATAGTACTGCATCGCGATGCGGTGTCGGGTGGTGGCTATATGATGCTGGGCACGATCATTTCTGCCGATATGGACCTGATTGGGCAGTTGCAGCCGCACAGCCCGGCACGGTTTGTCGAGGTGACATTAGACCAATCACTGGCGGCGCGGGCAGACAGCAAGGCCGCGCTGCAACGCGTTCGCGACCATTTGAAACGCTAACCCCACAAAGGGATCACCATGGGCCAACATCAGGCCCCGGCGCATCCCGCCGGGGCGCCAGAGAAGATTTGCGCGACGATTGGCTTAGTCGCGCGCCCGCGCCTCTTTTGGGGTAATACCATAGCGCGCCCGGAAGGCGCGAGAAAACTGCGCCTGATCGGCAAAGCCGCGCGCATAGGCAATAGCGCCAATCGACCGTTTGTCGCTGCTGTTGGCCAAGTCTTCCTGCGCTGCTGCCAGCCGCTGGTCACGGATCCATTGCCCCAGCGTTTGGTTGGTGTCGCGCAACAATTCGTGCAGGTAGCGCACCGAAATCCCACAGCCTGCGGCCACTTCGTCCGGCCCCAGATCAGGGTCATCGATGTGCCGACGGACGAAACCTTCGATCCGTGCCAAATGCGCCGACCGCACCGTCGACCCGCCCGATTGCAGCACCCTTTCATCCGATTGCAGCGCCAGCGCCAGCAAATCCACCAATTGCCGCCCAACGGTAGAGCGGGTTTCTTCGGTCATCGCATCATAGCGTTGCGGGATCAGGTGAACCATGTCCACGAACAGCCCGTTCGCCCCGTTGGTTGCATCAAACTCCAGACTGCAAAATCGGTCGGGGGCCCGAACCCTGCCACCCAGCATGTCAAGGCTGACCTTCATCACCCACAAATCGGCGGCTTCGGCATGGCTGAATTCATAGGGCTCGTGGCTGCGTTCAATGAAAAACGCGCCGGGATTGGCGCGCACCTCTTTTCCGCCCTGCGTGAACCGCACCTCGGATTTGGAGGGCAGGGTCACCAGAAATTCTTCTGGTCCCTGCACATGCAGATGTTTTGGCAGGCGGCGGTACATCAGCGCGTCCGAGGTCAGGCGCGACAACGAAACTTGGCCCAGCTGCCACATGGTCAGTTCGCCATCAAACGCCTCGGGGCGGCGAAACGACAGATCCAGCGGAAAATAGGCGCGCCCGATCGCGTCGTGCCAATGGCGGCTGCGAGCGGCAAGGTCGACGCCGTTTGTGGTGATGGTGGTCTTCATCGCGTGGCCCCCCGTTTTCATGATCTGGCCACGCAAAATTTCACCTGTAAAGCGCCGTGTGCGGCAAATTTGGCGGAATGCACTCTGCGTCAAAAAGCCATGCGCCTGATGCAAAGACGTTATGCACTTCGCGCGCCTAGCCTGACCCCTGCAACGGTGCAGAAGACGCCGCGCAACAGGGAGTTTTGGCGAA
>JAHEDL010000206.1 GCA_024641255.1 Pseudorhodobacter sp. | reverse complement strand
AGTTCATCCCTGCCTTGTTGGCCGGAATGCACAGCTCGGCGTCTTCTTCGGGCGGCAGATCGACGATGATCAGCCCGTCAATGCCGGCTTGGGTTGCTTGCGCCAGAAAGGTATCGACGCCACGCGAATAGATCGGGTTGTAATAGCCCATCAGCACGATCGGCGTCAGATTGTCGCCAGCGCGGAAATCGCGCACCATCTGCAGGGTTTTATCCAGCGTCATGCCGCCATCCAGCGCGCGTTGACCCGCAAGCTGAATCGTCGGGCCGTCTGCCATCGGATCGGTAAAGGGCAGCCCCAGTTCGATGATGTCAACGCCCGCCCCCGGCAGACCCTTCATCACCGCAAGTGAGCGTTCGATATCGGGATCACCCGCCATGATATAGGAAACGAAGGCCTTCTTTCCCTGCGATTTCAACCGCGCGAAGGTGTCATCAATTCTGGTCATGTTCCGGCCCATCCCTGCAAGTCCACGCAGGGTTTGCACGGGCGGGCGCGGAAAATCAATGCCTCTTGCAGCAAGCAGCGGCGCTAGGCGGTCGCAGGAAGCGCCGAGATGATCCAATGCGTGCCGAACTTGTCTTTCACCATGCCAAAGCCGGGCGAGAAAAACGTCGGCTGAAACGGCTGAATAACCGCGCCCTGATCCGCCAATGCGGTGAAGACCCGCTGCGCTTCGGCCAGATTTGGCGCGGATTGCATCACCGAAAAGCCTTGCTGTGGGCTGCCATCGGTGCCGGGCGGATAATCTGACGCCATCAGCGTACCGTCGTAGATTGACACCTGACCATGCATGATGCGCGGGCTGTCTTTCCATGCGGGCGGCGCTTCTGGCCCATCGGCGTAGCGCATGGTTTGCAGGCCGCTGCCGTTGAAAACCGTGGCATAAAACGCCAGGGCTTCGGCGCATTGGCCTTGGAAATGCAGGTAGGGCAGCGTCGGCATCGGCAACTCCGTCGGCACAAGTTCGCGTTGAGGCAAACGCTAAGCTTGCCAGCTAAGTTTTAAAAGCCTTATCCTGCGGGCATCTTCAGATTGAGGTCATTGATGGCGACGATCCGCTTCACCTCGCATCTGGTGCGCCACCGCCCGGCGCCGATGATCACGGCTGCGGGGGCCACCGTGGCCGAGGTGTTGCAGACCGGTCTGGCCGATGACCCGCTGCTGCGCGGCTATGTGCAAGACGAACAGGGGCGGCTGCGCAAACATGTCAATATCTATCTGGACGGTGCCTTGATCCGCGACCGGCTGCGGCTGTCGGATGCGGTTGGCCCGGCGTCAGAGCTTTATGTTTTGCAAGCATTATCGGGGGGATAACATGGCAACGCTTTGGGTCGGGAGCCGCAAGGGGCTGTTTCGCTTTGATCGGGCTGCCGCAGGCTGGCAGCAGGTGGGAAAGCCCGCGTTTTTGGCCGCCCCCGTCACCTTCGTGCTGGACGATCCGCGCGACGGGGCGCTGTATGTCGCCCTAAGCCACGGTCATTTTGGCTGCAAATTGCATCGCTCGGACGATCGCGGCGCAACCTGGGTCGAACTGCCGACGCCCGCTTTTCCAAAATCCGATGCGCCGGACGCGCCGGCGCTTGAATTGATCTGGTCTATCGTGCCTGCGGGTGCGGATCGGCCCGGCGCGCTGTGGCTTGGCACGATTCCGGGCGGGCTGTTTTCGTCAACCGACCGTGGCGAAAGCTGGGTGCTGTGCAGCAGCCTGTGGAACCGCCCCGAACGCAGCCGCTGGGTCGGCGGCGGCTATGATCATGCCGGCATCCATTCGATTTTGGTCGACCCGTGCGATTCGGCGCATGTCACGCTGGCGGTTTCAACCGGCGGCGTCTGGATCACCGAAGACGGTGGCGACAGTTGGGTGTTGGGCGGTCACGGCCTGCGGGCGGATTACATGCCGCCGGGGCAACAGCACGCGCCGCTGTTTCAAGACGTGCATTTGCTGACCGCCCCGGCTTGCGACCCCGACAGGATGTGGTGCCAGCATCATTGCGGCATTTTCGTCTCGGATGATGGCGGCATGACCTTTCGCGAAAGCCTTGATGTCGCCCCATCTGCCTTCGGCTTTGCGGTGGCGGCGCATCCGCAAAACCGCGACCGCGCCTGGTTTGCGCCTGCGGTAAAGGATGAATGCCGGGTGCCGGTTGATGCCAAGCTGGTCGTCACCGAAACCCAGGATGGCGGCAAGCGCTTTACCACGCGCCGCAACGGCCTGCCGCAAACCGAAGCCTATGATCTGATCTATCGCCACGCTTTGGTGGTCGACAGCAGCGGCGCGCATCTTGCGTTAGGGTCCACCACCGGCAACCTGTGGGCATCAGACGACAGCGGCGAAAGCTGGCAGCAGCTTAGCGCGACCCTGCCCCCCATCGCGGCCCTTGCCTTTGCGCCTTGATCTTCACATTGGCCCAAATATCCCCGCCGGAGGCAGCTTTGCTGTCAGCGCGCGCACCGCTTGCAGCCGCAGCCCCCTGCCCTTCCCCTTGACCCGCCGCCCCCTTGCCCCTATGCCGCATCGGGTCTGAACTGGAGGGCATCATGGGTTTCAAAATGGGTATCGTGGGTCTGCCGAACGTCGGCAAATCGACCCTGTTCAACGCACTGACCCGGACTGCCGCTGCGCAAGCGGCGAACTTCCCGTTCTGCACCATCGAACCCAACGTCGGCGAAGTCGCTGTGCCCGATGCGCGGCTGGACAAGCTGGCCGAAATCGCCGGGTCGAAAACCATCATTCCGACGCGGATGACCTTTGTTGATATCGCCGGTCTGGTGCGCGGCGCGTCGAAGGGCGAAGGGCTTGGCAACCAGTTCTTGGCCAACATCCGCGAATGCGACGCGATTGCGCATGTGCTGCGCTGCTTTGAAGATGGCGACATCACCCATGTCGAAGGCCGGATTGATCCGGTTGCTGACGCGGAAACCATCGAAACCGAATTGATGCTGGCCGATATGGAAAGCATCGAACGTCGTCTGACCGCGCTTGGCAAGAAACTGCGCGGCGGCGATCAGGACACGCTGGATCAAGACCGGCTGCTGCGGGCGGCGCTGGCGGCACTAGAGCAGGGCAAGCCTGCGCGCACCTTGACTGTGGCGGAAGACGATCAAAAACAGTGGCGGATGCTGCAGCTGCTGACCTCGAAACCGGTGCTGTATGTCTGCAACGTCGAAGAGGCTTGCGCGGCCGATGGCAACAGCCAGTCGGCACGGGTGGCAGAGATGGCGACCAAGCAGGGCGCGGCTTCGGTGGTGATTTCGGCCAAGATCGAAGAAGAAATCAGCCAGCTTGCCGAAGAAGAAGCGGCGATGTTTCTGGAAGAAATGGGCCTGCATGAAGCCGGGCTTGATCGGCTGATCCGTGCGGGCTACCAGCTTTTGGGCCTGCAGACCTATTTCACCGTCGGCCCGAAAGAAGCGCGGGCCTGGACGATCACCAAGGGCACGCTGGCGCCACAGGCGGCTGGGGTGATTCACGGCGATTTCGAAAAGGGGTTCATCCGTTCGGAAACCATCGCCTATGACGATTATATCGCCGGCAAGGGCGAGGCGGGCGCGAAAGAAGCCGGCAAATTCCGGGTTGAAGGCAAGACCTATGAGGTCAAGGACGGCGATGTCCTGCACTTCTTGTTCAATGCCTGAGCAGACCTCGAAGGGGCCGCCTTGCGGGGCGGTCCCGACGCGGGACCATTTAATATCCTGTTATATCAGCATGTTGACCGGTTCAATTTAACAAACTCTTAATCTTTCCCCGAATTTCCGGCGGCCGCGAAGCCTTGGCTCTGCCTCAGATCGGCTGCATTTGTCGCAAAATTCCCAAAGCCCAGCGCCGCTTTCCCTCTTGCCCCCGCCCCCCTGCGCGATTAAATGACACCCGTCGGAAGCGTGGCTGAGAGGCCGAAAGCACTCGGTTGCTAACT
>JAHEDL010000204.1 GCA_024641255.1 Pseudorhodobacter sp. | reverse complement strand
AATTTTCCAAAGCAGCCAAAGCGTTGACCGGTAAGGCGCGTCTGGCCAAGCTGAACACCGAAGACAATCCGGCGATTGCCAGCCGCGCCCGCATTCAGGGGATTCCGGCGTTGGTGCTGTATCGCAAGGGGCGCGAGGTGGCGCGGCTTGCGGGGGCGCGGCCCGCGTCGGATATCGTGGCCTTTGTGCAGGGGCATCTGTAGGCGTGCACAGTGTTTGTGCAAAAAAGGCCTAGGCAGAGGGTGCGGGACCGGGTGTAGGATCATTGCAGTAATGTGAGGGTTCGATGGTTCTGCCGGGAATAAGCGAGTGGTCAAAGCTGTCGTTGGCGCGGCAGTTTGCCTTGGCGGGTGGCGTGGTGATGTTCATCGCCGCTATCGCGGGCGGGTATTTCGTGACCAATCAGATCGAGGCGGTGGTGGTGCGCAACACTGCCAATGCCACGGCGCTTTATATGGAAAGCTTTATCGCGCCGCTGTCGCAAGATCTGGCGACCCGCGAAGATTTGTCGGAAGGCAACCGCGCCAAGATCGGCGCACTGTTGGCCGATACCGCCTTGGGGCGGCGGGTGGTGTCGTTCAAAATCTGGCGACCGGGGGGGCTGATTGTTGATGCCTCGAACCTTGCTGTTGTCGGGCAGCGGTTTGACCCGACGGAAAACCTTAAACTGGCGTGGCAGGGCGAGGTGCGCGCCGATTTCAACGACACCGGCGATGAAGAAGACGTTGCCGAACATGCGCTGGGCCTGCCGTTGTTGGAAATTTACAGCCCGATCCGCGACATCAAGACCGGCAAGGTGATAGCCGTGGCCGAATTTTACGAAATAGCCTCGCAGTTGAAACTGGATCTGATCCGCGCGCGGTCCTTGGGGTGGGTGATGGTTGCGGCGGCGGTGGTGCTGATTTGGGTCAGCTTGTTTGCGATTGTGATGCGCGGCAGCAAGACGATTGATCGGCAGTTGGCGGCGCTGCGCCAGATGGCGTCGCATAATCTGGCGCTGCGGTTGCGGGTGCAAGGTGCGGCGGCGCGGTTTGCGTCGGTGAATGATCAGGTGTTGCGCCGGATTGGTGCTGATTTGCACGACGGGCCAGCACAGTTGATGGGCTATGCCGCGCTGCGTTTGGATGCGTTGCAGGCGCAGGTCGTGGGGGGAAAGGCCAAGGCCGACCTG
Source organism: Pseudorhodobacter sp. (assembly GCA_024641255.1). Lineage (GTDB taxonomy): Bacteria > Pseudomonadota > Alphaproteobacteria > Rhodobacterales > Rhodobacteraceae > Cypionkella. The sequence goes on along the minus strand of JAHEDL010000204.1, from coordinate 2,747 downwards.
GACACAGTGCAGCAGGCGGTGAAGGATTCCATTCTTGAAATCCGCAACATTTCCCGAGGGTTATCTTTGCCCGATATTGAACAGAAGTCGCTGGAGGATATCGTGCGCGGTGTCGCAGATGCGCATACGGCGCGCACCGGCAGCGCGGTTGCGGTGCGTATCGATCTGCAAGGCGCTGCTGCGTCGATTGTGGTTCCGGCGGCGGCCAAGATTTGCTGTTTTCGCTTTGTGCAAGAGGGGCTGAATAACGGCTGGCATCATGCCGAAGGGCGGGGGCAAGAGGTGCGGCTGCATCTGCATGACGACGCGTTGCGCGTGGTGGTGTTGGATCAGGGGCCGGGATTTTCGGCTTTGCCGGTGGATTTTTCGGTTGATGAAGCCGGGCTTGGCTTGGCGGGTTTGACCGACCGCGTCGAGGCCTTGGGTGGCCATCTTTCGGTTGCCAATCGGGCGGATGGCCCCGGCGCGGAATTACGGATGGATTTGGATTTGAAGGGGGCGGTATGAGCGAAATTCGTCTGGTTCTGGCGGATGATCACCCGATTTATCGTGACGGGGTGGCGCGGACCTTGGTGGATGCCGGTGGCATCGATGTGGTCGGCCAAGCCCAAGACGGCGAGGCGGCTGCGGCGCTTTGTGCCACGCTGCGGCCGGATCTGGTGCTGCTGGATATTTCGATGCCGAAGGGCGGCGGCATCGGCGCGCTGAAGGCGATCATGGCGCTTGATCCGCCGCCTTTGGTGGCGATGCTGACCGCGTCCGAAGATGAGGGCGACCTGATGCAGGCGCTAAAGCTGGGCGCGGCGGGTTATATTCTGAAAGGTGTTGGCGCGTCGGAACTGGTGGAACTGGTGCGCGATCTTGCGGCGGGGCGGTCTTATGTGTCGCCGGGTTTGGCGGGACGTTTGTTGGTGGCAATGCGCGGCAAGGCTGCGGGCGCTGCGCCGAACCCGCTGGCAGACCTGTCGCGCCGCGAAGAAGATATTCTGAAGCTGGTCGCGCAGGGGCTAAGCAACAAAGAGGTCGGCCGAAAGCTGGATCTGCAGGAAAAGACGGTGAAGCACTACATGACCTCAATCCTGCAAAAGCTGCATGTCAGAAACCGGGTCGAGGCGGCGATGCTGGCGCGCGAGCATTTGAAAAGCTGAGATTTTGCGGACTTTGGTCGGAGGGTGGCGGTGAAATCGGCGGCCCTTTGGCGGATATTTCGCGGGGCTTGGTGGCATAGCCTGTGGTTACTGTGTTTGTAACAAGGTGAGATGCCATGAAAACCCTGATCCTTGCCGCGACGGCTTTGGCCTTCGCATATGCTGTGGTCGCCCCGGCGACGGCGGCTGTTGCCCACGACGGTTTCAATGCTTTGGCTTTGGCCGATAACGCGGTGGAAAAGCGCAAAAAGACGCGCACCAAAGGCGGCTCCGGCTGCGATTCGCCGCGGGATGTGATTGAGCATCCGCAGTGCCGCTAAGGACATAGCGCCGCGTGAAACAGGGCGTGCAGTCTGCGTGCCTTGTTTTGTTTTTTGGCGCTGGTTTTGGGCGCCGCCTGCCACGTCTTGGTCTAGATGTTTTCCCGGGTGTAGATTTCAAACGGAATGATGCTGGTATGGTTTGCCGGTTCGCGCCGGGTGGTGACAGCGTGGATCATTGCAGCGGTCACTTCATCGGCGATGCGCCGCAGGGGATGCGCGATCACAAAGGTCAGGGTGCCATCCATCAGCGCACGGCGGGTGTTGTCCATCAACTCATAGCCAACCATCACCAGCTTTCCGGCGCGATCACTGTTTTTTAACGCCACAAGCGCGCCGGAAATGCCGCCGCCCGCCACATAAAGACCAACAAGATCGGGGTGATCGCGCAGCAGCTTTTCGGTCATTTCCTGCGCTACGGCAGAGGATTCGAAGGTAGACAGCGGTTCCAGAAGCGTGAAATCGGGCGCGTGTTCGCGAAAGTAGGACCGGAAGCCGGTTTCGTTCATTTCCTGATTACGATAGCGGGGGTTGCCCATCAGGATGCCAACTTTGCCCGATGCTTTGCAGATTTGTGAGATTGCCCAACCGGCGGTGCGGCCAACTTTCCAGTTGTCCAGACCGACATAGTTGACCTGCCCGGTGGCTGATAACTGTGAGATCAGCGCAAAAACCGGCACACCTTTGGCCTGAATGGTTTCGATGGCCTGCATCACCAAGGGATGCACGGCGGTTGTCACGCAGATTGCGTGACAATCTTGCGCCAGCGCCAAGGCGCGTTCGGCGGTGTTTTGCGGCGACAGATCTTCAAGGTGTTCTATGCGGATTTCTACGTCGGCACCAACCGTGGCGGCTGCGGCGGCGCGCATCGCTTCGGCTACCATCTGATAGAACGGACGATGCGGTTGCAGCAGCAAGACGCCAAAGCGAAAACGTGGGCGGGCGGCCGCCACCCGCGCCTCGATCGCGCCAAGACCGTAGAAGCCGATGGCTTCGGCCGCCATGCGCACCTTATCGCGCTTGGCGGCACTGACGCTGCCGGTATTGGCCAGAACCCGGTTTACCGTGGCGACTGAGACGCCCGACGCTTCGGCCAGATCGCGGATGGTAGGACGTGACATGTCGATCCTTGATATATTTTATATCATTTTAGCGCAGATTGATACAAATGATATAAACACTGCGCAACTGTATCATCTGCGCTTGATTTGATCTGCGTCAAGGCCTTTATCTTCAACGCATCAGGGAGACGCGTTTGCTGAGTCTAAAACCGGCAAAC
>JAHEDL010000571.1 GCA_024641255.1 Pseudorhodobacter sp. | reverse complement strand
GTTCGCCGGGGTCACCAGCTGGAACGGGATGTAGACTTTTTGCTCGACAGCTTCGCCTTTGCTCAGCTTGATCGCAGCGTCCAAAGCGCCAGAGCCTTGACCGGCTGCGTCTTGGAACACGGTGATGTCCAGATCGCCGGCCTGCATGGCAGCCAAAGCGTCCTGGGTTGCGTCAACGCCGCCGACCACAACGGTTGCCATGTCGATGTTGGCGGCTTTCATCGCCTGAATCGCGCCGATTGCCATTTCGTCGTTGTTGGCGATCACGCCATCAAACGCGGTGCCCGAGGACAACCAGTTGGTCATCAGCGATTGTGCTTCGTCACGCGACCAGTTCGCGGTTTGCTCGTCGATGATGTTGATCTTCACGCCGCAATCTGGGCCGCCGATCACGTCATGGATGTCAGCGGTACGCTGCACAGCGGCTTGGTTCGACAGTTCGCCCTGCATGACGTAGACGTTGGCTTCGGTTTTGCCAGCTTCTTTGAACAGGCGGCAAGCTTCTTTGGTTTCCAAAGTGCCAGAGTCAACTTCGTTCGATGCAACGAAAGCTTGGTTGTCGGGCATGGTGTCGACGTTGATCGGCTGGCGGTTCACATAGACCAGCGGGATGTTCGCAGCAGCAGCGGCATCCGACATGGCTTGGGTCGCCGAGGTGTCGACCGGGTTCACGATGATCGCCGAAACGCCCGACGCGATGAAGTTGTTGATCTGGTCAAGCTGCTTGGCCACGTCGTTGCCAGCGTCTTCGATCTGCAACGCAACGCCCAGTTCCTTGCCCTTGGCGTCCATGCCATTGCGCAGAACGGTCAGGAAGTTGTCGTCAAATTTTGCCATCGAAACGCCGATGCCGTCAGCCATTGCGCTGGTGCCCAGCAGTGCCGCGAAACCAGCGATGATAAGGGTCTTCTTCATGTGTCTCTCCTCCACATTTTGGTGTCCGGCACACCTTCTCTCCCTGCCGGACCGCCCCATCTTGGGGGCGGCAGTCAGAACGGACTTAACCGTTTTCTGATCTTCTTTGCAATGAAAATTGCTTATCGCAATATCATTGCAATAATTCCTTTCAAGCCGCCACGCCGCTGCGGATGAATTCCATCGATGCCGCCAAAGCGGACTTCGGGTCGGTCAGATCATGCACCGACGCCGCAAAGGGTTCGTAGGAAATCGCACCGGTGTAGCCTGCCGCGCGCAGGGCGCGGATCTGGGCGACGTTGCCCAACAGATCATCGGCATCAACCAGAACGCGGTGCGGGTCGCGCATATCATTGACGTAAATTGCATCTTTCACGCCCGACACATGGACGATCCCGGTCAGTTCCGGATAGATCGGGCCGCCACCGGCCAGCGCGTGGTGGAAGGTGTCATGCACCATGAAATAGGTGCCACGGCCGCCAACGGCGTCGATCACCTCGGCCAGAACGTCTTTGTAGCGCAGCGAGCAGACTTCAAAGCCCAAAGGTTCGACCATGGCTTTCAGCCCATGCGCCTTCAGCATCGGCAGCAGTTCGCGCAGGGCAACTTCGGTCACAGCGCGGCTTTCAGCGCGCGAGGTTGCGACGTTGTCATTGCGCGGGATCAGGCTGATGGCTTCGGCACCGGCGGCCACCGCGATTTTCATCAACGCTTCGGCTTCGGCGCGTTTGGCTTCGGACCAATCGTTGAACATCTTCACTTCGGCCAATGCCAAGAACCGCAGACCGCGCGCCTTGACGGCAGCGCCAACCACCGCCGGATCGGCACCGTCAAACAGCTTGCCCGGCAGGTCGTTGCGGAACTCTACGCCAACACAGCCCAAGGCTTTCGCCAAATCCAGGAAGGGTTCCCACCCCAGTTTCGGTGCAGTCATGTGGTTCAGCGCGAAGGGCAACATCTGTAATTCCTTGATCGACCTGGGCCGCAGCGGCGGCGTCTTGGAATTGATATTCCATTTTTGGAGTCGATCAATGAAAAAATTCCAAATCAGCCCGGCATCTTGACGAGTTTTGACGAGACAGCGCCGCGCCCTAATGCCACAAACGGGTCAAATAGACTCGGCAACATGCAGATCAGGCGGCAGAAAATGCTGAATTCCGTTTTCTGGCGCGCCTTCAACCACTGCGCGGGTCATCACCACGATCAGATCGCGGCACAGCTTTTCCAAAGGCGTGTCGGTGACCAATGTGACCAAGCCTTCGGCCAGCCCCGCCCGCGAATCGCCGGTAAGCGCCGAAACGACCACCGCCACCTCGGTTTGTGGCCGCGACTCGCGCAGCGCAGCGATTGCCCCTTCCATACCGCCGCCCGCCACATAGATGCCGCGCAGGGTGGGCTGGCGTGCCAGCAGGCCAAGCGTGGTTTCATAGGTCAGCTGCCGGGTTTCAAGGTTCACGACCGAATCCAGCACCGTCAGATGCGGCGCACATTCGCGCATATAGCTGCGAAACCCGACCTCGCGCAGTTCATGGCCGTGCCAGCGATGCCCGCCAACAAAAATTGCCATCACCCCCGGCCCTTTCGCGGTTTTTGACATGATCCAACCCGCGGTGCGGCCGACTTTCAGGTTGTTTAACCCCAGATATCCGGCCCGCGCCCCCTGCGCGAAGTCTGACAACAGCGAAAACACCGCCAAGCCTTTGCTTTTCAGATCTTCCACCGCCGAAGTAACTTCCGGATGGTTAACAGCCGTTGCGGCCAGCACATCGCAGCGCCCCACCATCGCCCGCAAGGTTGCCGCCATTTCACTGGGCGACTGCGAGCTTGAAAATTCCAACACCAACCGCCCACGCACGCCTTGCGCGGCAGCCACGGCGCGGACCAGTTCTTCGGCGAAAGCCTTGTAAAAATCCTGCCCCTGTTTGTGCAACACCACGCCAAAGCGCAGCTCTGGCAAATCGGCGCCTACCGGGGCCAAACGCCGCGCCGCCGGATGCCCGATGCGCTGCGCTGCCTCTAGGACGCGCGCGCGCGTGTCAGACCGCACCGCCTCGCGCCCGTTCAGCACCCGGTCCACCGTGGCAATGGATACCCCGGCCTCTTGCGCCAATTCTGCCATGCCCAAGCGCTTCATATCACCTCCTGACGAAAAATCATCAAACTTTGCTTACCACTTTGACGAAATATGATGAAAGACATCAAGCCCATGATTGCGTGATTTGGAATAAATGTTCTAACTTGCGCCAAACCGCATGAACCGTATGGGAGTGGATCATGGCAAAACGCGATTACAGCCTGCTTGGCCCGGACGGCGCCCGCGCCGTGGAAACCGGCCTTGCCGCTGCCGAATGGTATCACACCGAAGTGCCGCGCAAAGTGATGAAAGAGTTGATGCAGCGCAGCAACGCGCCCGCCATCCGCGACACCTTGCTGCTGTATGGGCTGATGATTGCCTTTGCCGGCATCGGAATTTACCTGTGGCCATCATGGTATAGCGCGCCGTTCTGGCTGGCGTACGGGGTGCTTTACGGGTCCGCCTCTGACAGCCGCTGGCACGAGGCCAGCCACGGCACCGCATTCAAGACACCGTGGATGAACAACGCCGTCTACGAAATCGCGTCATTCATGATCATGCGCAACTCTGCCACCTGGCGGTGGAGCCATGCCCGCCACCACACCGACACCTATATCGTCGGCCGCGACCCCGAAATCGCCATCATGCGCCCGCCGGCGTTTTTCAAACTGATCCTGGCTTTTGTGGGCATTCCGGACGTAATCGCGTTCTTCCCGCGCATGCTTTACAACGCATTCGTTGGCCCGACAGCCGAAGAAAGAACCTTTGTGCCGCAAAGCGAATGGCACAAAGTGGTCCGCGTGGCGCGAATTTCGACGCTGATCTACGCTGCAACCATCGCGCTTGCGGTCTATCTGCAGTCGATCCTGCCGCTGATGGTGATTGGCCTGCCGCGGATCTATGGCGCCTGGCATCACGTGATGACCGGCTTGCTGCAAC
>JAHEDL010000564.1 GCA_024641255.1 Pseudorhodobacter sp. | reverse complement strand
CTTCGGCCAACAGCGCCCGCCCTTTCAGGCCCAAGCGCTGCGAGTATTCCAGCAAACGCAGTTCTTCCGACAGGCTGATGCGCACATTCGAATCCGATCCGACCCCGAACGACCCGCCATGGGCCCGAAACCGCACGCCATCAAAGATGCCATCGCCTAAGTTTGCCTCGGTAATCGGGCAAAGCCCTGCAATTGCGCCAGATTTCGCCATGGCTTCGGTTTCGAACGGCTCCATCTGGGTGGCGTGAATCAGACACCAGCGGCTTGAAAGAGTGTGGTTTTCCAACAGCCATTGCACCGGACGCGCGCCGGTTGCGCCCAAAACCTCTGTCACCTCGGCAACCTGTTCGGCCACATGGATGTGGATCGGCGCGTTGGGCGCAAGCGCCTCTGCCATGCGCAAGGCTGCTGGCGATGCCGCGCGCAACGAATGCGGCGCAACGCCAAGCACGGTATCAGCGGGCAGCGATGCAAGCGCTTTTGCTGCCGCCTGCCACAGTTGCGCGAACCGTTCTGGGTCATTGCCAAAACGCAACTGCCCTGCAGTTAACGCCCGCCCGTCGCACCCGCCGCGTTCATAAAGCACCGGTAGATGGGTCAGGCCCAAGCCGGTTTCCGCCGCCGCAGCGGCGATCCGCACCGACATTTCGGCCAGATCAGCATAAGCCGCGCCACCGGGCGCGTGGTGCAGATAGTGAAACTCTGCCACGGCGGCATAGCCCGCCTCTGCCATTTCCAACATCACCATCGCCGCAATCGCCTGAACGTCGTCGGGCGACAGCCGATCCAGAAAGCGATACATCAAGGTGCGCCACGTCCAAAAGCTGTCTTGCCCGGCACCGCGCGCTTCGGTCATGCCCGCCATGGCGCGTTGAAAGGCATGGCTGTGCAGGTTGACGGGCGCGGGAAGCAAACAATCCACGCCGTTGCCCGAAACGCCGGTCTGCACCGAAACAATGCGTCCATCAGCGACCGTCACCGCCACATCATTCGCCCAGCCGGTTGGCAGCAGCGCGGTTTTTGCGTGGATCACAGTCATTTTCAGCTCCCTTGACGGCGATAATATGTGCAGACATAATAACCTCAAGCACAGACATAAGGCAAGCCCGATGGCGATTCTTCTTACTGACGCGCAACTCGCAACGATGACCGACGGCTACGGCATGATCGCCAACGGTGCCGTGGCGATTGAAGGCGACCGCATCGTGTGGAGAGGCCCAATGGCGCAAATTCCGCCCACCTATGCAAAGCTGCCCCGCCACTCTGCCGAAGGGCGCCTTGTTACGCCTGCGCTGATTGACTGCCACAGCCACATCGTGTTCGGCGGCGACCGGGCGGCCGAATTCGAGATGCGGTTGAACGGTGCGTCTTACGAAGATGTCGCCCGTGCCGGTGGCGGCATTCTTTCGACCGTCACCGCCACCCGTGCGGCATCTGAAGATGCGCTTTTACAGCAAGCACTTGCACGTGCCGACCAGATCATTGCTGGCGGAGCCGCGACGATAGAGGTGAAGTCCGGCTATGGCCTGACGATTGCGGACGAGTTGAAAATGCTGCGTGTCGCGCGCGAAATTGGCAAAAAGCGGTCGGTGCGCATTCTTACCACGCACCTTGCTGCCCATGCTATTCCGCCCGAATATAAAGGCCGCAGCATGGATTATATTCAGACGGTGGCGATCCCGTCGCTGCAGGCCGCGCACGCGGAAGGCTTAGTTGATGCGGTGGATGCGTTTTGTGAAGGCATCGCGTTTTCACCGGCCGAGGTAGAGGCGCTTTTCAACGCCGCCCGCGCCCTTGGCTTGCCAGTCAAGCTGCATGCCGAACAGCTCTCCGACCTGAAAGGCGCGGCACTGGCAGCGCGGTTTCAGGCGCTGTCTGCCGATCATCTGGAATATCTGGCGGCAGATGGCATTGCCGCGATGGCGCAGGCAGGCACCGTCGCGGTGATATTGCCGGGGGCCTATTACACGCTGCGCGAAACCCAAATGCCCCCGATTGCCGCATTGCGCGCCGCCGGAGTGGCGATGGCGCTTGCCACCGACTGCAACCCCGGATCGTCGCCGATCACCTCGCTGACGCTTTCGATGAACATGGCCTGCACGCTGTTTCGCATGACCCCGCTAGAGGCTTTGCAAGGCACCACCTGCCACGCCGCGCGGGCGCTTGGCCTGTCAGATCGTGGCACGATTGCCGCAGGACAATTGGCCGATCTGGCAATCTGGCAGGCGCGCCATCCGGCAGAACTTTCCTATCGCATCGGGGCAACGCCCCTTCATTCCCGCATTTTCGGAGGCCGCCTTGACGCCTGAAACCCTGATCCCCGGCCAAACCAGCCTTGCCCAGCTTGAGCGCATTTACCGCGCCGAAGCGGCATCGACGCTGCATTCGTCAGCGCGCGCAGGCGTTGAGGCCGCCGCCGCGCAGATCGCGGCTGCAGCCGCCGGAACCATCGCCGTGTATGGCGTGAATACTGGGTTTGGCAAACTGGCAAGCCTGAAGATCGCGCCGCAAGACACTGCTACGCTTCAGAAAAACTTGATCTTGTCGCATTGCTGCGGGGTGGGCGAAGCGATGCCGCGCGCGGTTGCCCGGTTGATGATGACACTGAAACTGCTGTCGCTGGGCCGTGGCGCGTCTGGCGTGCGCTGGGACATTATTGCGCTGATCGAGGCGATGCTGGCGCGCGGTGTGACACCGGTAATACCGGCGCAAGGCTCTGTCGGGGCGTCGGGCGACCTTGCCCCGCTGGCCCACATGACCGCCGCGATGATCGGTCATGGCGAGGCAGACTATAACGGTGAAATTCTGCCGGGCGCAGAGGCGCTTGCAAAAGCAGGCCTGACACCGGTGACGCTGGGCCCGAAGGAAGGGCTGGCGCTGATTAACGGCACCCAGTTTTCCACCGCCTATGCCTTGGCAGGTTTGTTTGATGGCTGGCGCTGCGCCCAGTCGGCGCTGGTGACATCGGCGCTGTCAACCGATGCCATCATGGGGTCTACCGCGCCGCTGCACCCGGAAATTCATGCGTTGCGCGGCCACGCAGGGCAGATCGAAGCCGCCGCCTTTATGCGCAGTTTGTTGGATGGTTCGGTGATCCGCGAAAGCCACCGGATCGGCGATACCCGCGTGCAAGACCCCTATTGCATCCGCTGCCAACCGCAGGTGACCGGCGCCGCGATGGATGTGCTGCGCCAAGCCGCACGCACGCTGGAAATCGAAGCCAATGCCGCAACCGACAACCCGCTGGTGCTTACCTCGGACGGCAGCATCGTCTCGGGCGGCAACTTCCACGCTGAGCCGGTAGGCTTTGCCGCCGACATGATCGCACTCGCGCTTTCGGAAATCGGTGCGATTGCGCAGCGCCGGGTGGCGCTGATGGTTGATCCGGTGCTGTCGTTCGACCTGCCTGCCTTCCTGACGCCGAAACCCGGCCTGAATTCGGGCTTGATGATCGCCGAAGTCACCACTGCGGCGTTGATGAGCGAAAACAAGCACCTCGCCCATCCGACGGTAACAGATTCGACGCCCACATCCGCCAATCAGGAAGACCATGTTTCAATGGCGGCGCATGGCGCGCGGCGTTTGGGCCGGATGGTAGCAAACCTGCAAGTCATTCTGGGGGTCGAAGCAATCTGCGCCGCGCAGGGCGTTGATTTTCGCGCTCCGCTTGCCACGTCGGCACCGCTGCAGGGCGTGGTAAAACGGCTGCGGCAAGATGTGGCAACACTGGGCGATGACCGCTACATGGCCCCTGACCTTGCCGCCGCAGCCAAGCTGATCGGCAACGGCGCTTTGGCATCCGCGACCGCGCTTGAGCTTCCGGCGCTGGCATGAAACCGCTGCAGGGCCTGAAAATCCTTGATCTGACCCGGGTGATGGCGGGGCCGTTTTGCACGGCTTTGCTGGCCGATCTGGGGGCCGAAGTGATCAAGCTAG
>JAHEDL010000560.1 GCA_024641255.1 Pseudorhodobacter sp. | reverse complement strand
AAGATCGACACGATCAGCACGCCGATGGCGGTGATCAAGGTGAAGTAATAGCTGGGCAAGCGGCGCAGTTTGCCATTGGCCTTGCGGCCAAGGAACGGCAGCGGCAAGCCGCCTTGGGTGGTTTTGCGCACAAGCTGCAAGTAGCGGCGCATCACCGGGCCGTCGGTTTCGCCGTCGTGATGGCCGGCGTTGGCGTCTTTCGCGCTCATCAAATATGCGGCCATCATTGGGGTGATCAGCCGGGCGACCAGCAGCGAAAACGCCACGGCGATGGCGACGGTCAGGCCGAATTGCCGGAAATACTGCCCCGGAATACCGCCCATGAACGACACCGGCACAAAGACCGCGATGATGGTGGCGGTGGTGGCGATCACCGCCAGACCGATTTCATCGGCGGCTTCGATGGCGGCGCGGTACGGGGTTTTGCCCATGCGGATGTGGCGGGCGATGTTTTCGATTTCAACAATGGCATCGTCAACAAGGATGCCGGTGGCCAGAGTGACGGCCAAGAAGGACACAAGGTTAAGCGAAAAGCCCAACAGGTCCATCACCCAGAATGTCGGCACCGCCGAAAGCGGCAGCGCAACGGCGGTAATCAGCGTGGCGCGCCAGTTGCGCAGGAAGGCAAACACCACCAACACCGCCAGCAGCGCGCCTTCCATCAGGGTATGCAGCGCGGATTCGTAGTTGCCGTAGGTGTAGAACACGGTTTCATCGACAAGCTTGATGCCGACGGCGGGGTGATCGGCGCGGATTTTGTCAAGCGTGGCGTTGACGGTTTCAGCCACCGACACTTCGGACGCCCCCTTGGCGCGGAACACCGCAAAGGTTACCACCTGATCGCCGTTCAGCCGCGAAAACGACCGCAATTCTTTGTAGGTGTCGGTGATGTTGCCAAGATCGGTCAGGCGCACATGGCGGCCCGAGGGCAGGGCGATGGCGGTTTCAGACAGGCGCGCGACGGTGCTGGCGTCGCCCAAGGTGCGGATCGCCTGTTCGCCGGTGCCAATGTCTGAACGCCCGCCACCAAGATTTGCGTTGGTGGCGCGCAGTTGCGCGTTGACGGCTGCGGCGGTGATGCCAAAGCTGTTGAGTTTGACCGGATCAAGATCGACGCGGATTTCACGGTCGCCGCCGCCAAACCGGTCAATCCGGCCAACGCCGGGGCGGCCTTGCAGGGCGCGGATGATGGTATCATCGACGAACCACGACACCTGTTCCAAGGTCATGTCGGGGGCCGACACCGCAAAGGTCATGATCGCGTTGCCTTCAACGTCGATCTTGGTGATGGTTGGGGTTTCGATACCGGCGGGAAGTTTGCCGCGCACCCTGTCAACGGCATCTTTCACGTCTTGAAGCGCTTTGTCGGTGGGGATTTCCATGCGGAATTCGACACCGGTTTGCGACGAGCCATCAACCACGGTCGAGGTGACACTTTTCACCCCGGTAATGCCGGAAACCGCGTCTTCGACGATCTTGGTGACTTGGGTTTCCATTTCGGCCGGTGCGGCGCCGGGTTGGCTGACCGAAACCGCGATGACCGGCACGTCGATGTTGGGAAAGCGGGTGATCGGCAAGCTGTTGAACGATTGCCAGCCCAGCACCATCAGGATGAAAAAGGCCAGAAGCGGCGCCAGCGGGTTGCGGATTGACCAGGCAGAGAAGTTCATCTGGTGATCCCTTTAGTTGCTGGCTGCGATCGGCGCGATATGGTCGCCGTCGCGCACGAAGGCGCCTGCCTTGGTGACGACGGTTTGGCCCGCAGTCAGCCCTTGGCTGATTTCAACCCAAGCGCCATCGCGGATACCGGTTGTGACGGGTTGTTCGCGCACGATGCCCGCCTCAACCACCATAACGGTGGTGATGCCATTGCGGTTGCTGACAGCGGTAACCGGAACCGCAGCGGCCTTGGTTTCGCGCACCAGAACCGAGGCTTCGGCAAACATGCCTGCGCGGATCTGGGCGGTGTCTGACAAGGTGATTCGAATATGGCCCAGTCTGGTGACAGGGTCGATGCTGGGTTCGACCAGCCGCACGGTTGCGCCATCTGCGGTAGCGCCGCTGACCAGATTAAGGCTGGCGGTCAGACCGGGGGTCAGGCGGGCAAGGTCGCCTTCGGCAACATCGGCGCGCAGTTCCAGCGCGCCGTCGCGGATCAGGGTGAACATCGGCTTGCCCGAGGCCGAAGCAATGGCGCCAAGCTGGGCGTTGCGGGCGGTGATTTGGCCCGCAAACGGGGCTTTCACATCGGTGCGCGCCAGTTGCAGATCAAGGTTGGCAAGCTGGGCGTCAACCAAAGCCAGTTGGGCGCGGGTGGCCTCTAGCGTTTGGGTGGCGACGGCGACGCGGGCCGAGGCGGATACGGCGGCGGCCTGTGCCTGATCGGCGGCGGCCTGACTGGCGGCACCTTGTTTGCGCAAGGCAGCGGTGCGGTCTGATACGCGCTGCGCTTCGGCGGCGGAAGATTGGGTTTCGGTCAGCTGGGCTTCGCTTTGCGCGATCTGCGCCTTGGCGGCGGCAAGCGAGGCCACAAGCTGTGCCTTTTGCAAGGTAAGCGTCGAGTTTGACAGGCGGGCAAGGGTTTGGCCCGCGCTGACGGTATCGCCGACATCGGCCAGCAAGGCCTCGATCGGTTGGCCTTCGATCAGGGGCGCGACCTGCACCTGTTCAACCGCTTCGATCAGGCCAGAGGCCAGAACGACATCGCGCAGATCGCGGATTTCAACGGTGGAAACCGTGATCGCGGGCAGGCTTTGCGCCGGGGTGCTTGTGGCGGAGGCTTCGGCCAGCGCGGGCAGGGGCAGGGGCAGGGTCAACAGGGCAAGAAAGCAAAGCACACGCATCAGTCAGCCTTTCGCGCCAGATTGGGCGATTTCATTTAAGGTTTGGTCAATGGTTCGCAGGATCAGCGCATTCAGGTCGTTCCGCGCGGTTTCCTCTTGCGGCGGCATCATCGATGCGGATTTCACCAGCATCACGATAAAGGCGGCATGGGCGGTAAACTTTGCCTGTGTGTCGGCCAAAGACAGGCCGGTCACATGTGCGAAAGCTTGGGTGAGATAGCCCGCAATCGCGGTTTCCATATGGCCGCAAGCCAGCCCGATTTCGGGTTTGCGCAGGGCAGCTGCGGTGATTTCGGCCCAAAGCCGTCCGCCGGTGCCGCATTGATGTTGGGTCAGGCGTTCGCCTGCGCATTGGCGCAGCATCGCCATCGGATCGGCCGAGGTGATGACGGCAGAAAAGTCGCGCTGCATATCGGCAAGGTCAGCGGCGATCAGCGCTTCGACAATCGCGGCTTTTGAGGGGAAATAGCGATAGAAGTTGCCAACGCTCATCCCGGCGGCACGGGCAAGGTCTTGCATCGAGGCACCGTCAAACCCTTTTTCAGCAAAGGCCGACCGCGCCGCCGACAAGATGTCGGTGACGCGCTGATCGACGGGTTTTTCGGTCTGCTTCAGGGGGAGGAGCATTTTTCGGGCCAGAGAATGAATGTTCATTCACTAGATAACGGTGCCAATTCTTTGGTCAAGCCAAATCCTACACGAAAGTTACGCAATTTCTGGCGCAAGCCTGCCCGGATCAACGGGTTTTGCGCCCAGATGTTGCGCGCAAGGCGGTGGGCGTGTATCAGGCGGAAAAGCTGCGGCTTATCCACTTCGGGGGCAAAAATATGCGTCGTGTCGTTGTAACGGGTCTGGGAATGGTCACGCCTTTGGCATGTGGCGTCGAAGAAACATGGACCCGGCTGTTGGCGGGGCAATCAGGTGCCGGCCAGATCACGCGCTTTGACGCGAGCAATGTGGTGACGCAATACGCCTGCGAAATTCCGTTTGGCGATGGCAGCGACGGCACCTTCAACCCTGATCAGTGGATGGAACCGAAAGACCGCCGCAAGGTAGATGACTTCATTTTGTATGGCATGGCCGCTGCGGTGCA
>JAHEDL010000559.1 GCA_024641255.1 Pseudorhodobacter sp. | reverse complement strand
CAACGAAATCCCGCCATCAGCTTCGGCCGTCAGTGGCGCGGTGTGAACCGGGCGTTCGCCCAAGCGCACCGTGTTGCCATCGACCCAAGCCAAGCTGTGCTTGCGCCAGTTGGCATCGTCGCGCGCCGGATAGTCTTCGTGCGCATGCGCCCCACGGCTTTCGGTGCGGGCATGCGCACCGTAAATCGTCGCCAGCGCGTTCGGCATCAGGTTTTGCAGCTCCAGCGTTTCCATCAGGTCAGAGTTCCACACCAGCGACCGATCGGTCACTTTCAGGTCGCTCATCTTGGCGGCAATCGCCGTCATCTTGGCCACGCCTTCGCCCAGCGTCTTGTCGGTGCGGAACACCGCCGCATCGGCCTGCATGGTCTTTTGCATTTCCAACCGCAGATCGGCGGTGGCAATCGCGCCATTGGCGTTGCGGGTCACGTCAAACCGATCCAGCGCGCGGTCAACTTCAACCGTGTTCACCGGGGCGGCGCGTTCTTTCGGGTTCACAATCTCACCAGCGCGAATGGCGGCGGCCCGGCCAAACACCACAAGGTCGATCAGCGAATTCGACCCAAGCCGGTTCGCGCCATGCACCGATGCACAGCCCGCCTCGCCCACCGCCATCAGGCCCGGCACCGTGGCGTCGGGGTTGGTCGCGGTCGGGTTCAGCACTTCGCCGTAATAGTTGGTCGGAATACCGCCCATATTATAGTGCACCGTCGGCAGCACCGGAATCGGTTCCTTGTGCAGGTCAACGCCCGCAAAAATCCGCGCGCTTTCCGAAATGCCGGGCAGGCGCAGCGCCAGGGTTTCCGGCGGCAGGTGGTTCAGGTGCAGGTGGATGTGGTCCTTGTTCGGGCCAACGCCACGGCCTTCCCGAATTTCAATCGTCATGCAGCGCGAAACATAGTCACGCGGCGCCAAGTCTTTGTAATGCGGGGCATACCGCTCCATAAAGCGTTCGCCGTTCGAGTTGGTAAGATAGCCGCCCTCGCCGCGCGCGCCTTCGGTGATCAGGCAGCCCGAACCATAGATGCCGGTCGGGTGGAACTGCACGAATTCCATATCCTGCAACGGCAGACCCGCCCGCGCCACCATGCCGCCACCGTCGCCGGTGCAGGTATGGGCGCTGGTTGCGCTGAAATAGGCGCGGCCATAGCCGCCGGTCGCCAACACGGTCATCTTGGCGTTGAACACATGGATCGTACCATCGTCCAACTTCCACGCCACCACACCGGTGCAGCGGCCATCGGTCATGATCAGATCAATCGCGAAGTATTCGATGAAGAATTCGGCGTTGTTCTTCAGGCTTTGGCCATAAAGCGTGTGCAAAATGGCGTGGCCGGTGCGGTCAGCCGCGGCGCAAGTGCGCTGCACCGGCGGGCCTTCGCCAAATTCGGTGGTGTGACCACCAAACGGGCGCTGATAGATCTTGCCTTCTTCGGTGCGCGAAAACGGCACGCCATAATGTTCCAGCTCGTAAACCGCCTTCGGGGCTTCGCGCGCCAGATATTCCATCGCATCGGTATCGCCCAGCCAGTCCGACCCTTTCACGGTGTCGTACATATGCCACTGCCAGCTGTCCGGCCCCATGTTGCCAAGGCTGGCCGCAATGCCGCCTTGGGCTGCCACGGTATGGCTGCGGGTCGGGAACACCTTGGTCACGCAAGCGGTGCGCAGCCCCTGCTCTGCCATGCCCAAAGTCGCGCGCAAGCCAGCCCCACCGGCCCCCACCACGACCACATCATAGTCATGCACTTCATACGGATAAGCAGTCATGTCAGCCCCTTAAAGCGCGATCTTGACCAAGGCATAAAGCCCGGTCGCCACGATCACGGAGGAAATCGAATAGGCAGCGATGATGCACAGCTTGCGGGCGGTGCCGCGCGCATAGTCTTCGATCATCATCGTTGCCCCTTTGGCGAAATGGCGCATGCCAACCACCAGAACCATCGCGGTCAGAATCGACGGGAAAGGCCGCGCAAAGGTGGCGCGCACCGTGTCGTAATCCTGGCCCAGCGCATGGCCGAACACATAAACCCAAGTCGGCACCAGGAATGCCAAGGCCACGGCCGAAACCGTCATCGACCAGTGATGTTCGGTGCCCGTATGGGCCGAACCCTTGCCAATCGCGCGCTTGCGAGCGGTGATATAACGCATGTCGGCCCCCTTACACGATCACGATGGTCAGCACGGTCAGCACGACCGAACCGATGATGACGCCCCAGCCCAGCTTTTCAGCCGTCGCCACATCCAGCCCTTTGCCGGCATCGAAATACAAGTGACGTAGCCCCGCCAGATAGTGATACCACACCGCCCAAGCCGACCCGGTAAACACCAGATCGCCAAACCAGCTGGTGCAGACCGCATTCGCCACCGCGAAATACGCCGGCGACACTGCCGCCGCCAACAGCCACCACACCGCCAGCGCCACGCCCACGATCAGCGCGTTGCCGGTGATCCGGGTCAGGATCGAGGTGAAAGAGGTCAACTGCGGGCGATAGATCTGCAAATGCGGCGAAAGCGGGCGTTCGACCCGCTTAACCCCGGCCTGATTGGTATTGGCCATCTTGATCCCCTTCATCCCATGGCAAGGGGCGGCACGATGGCGCCCACGCCTGAATATCGTTCATCCCTCAATAACGCGTAAATTGGCGCTGTCACCTGAAACGGTGTCGCTTTGGTATATTGTTGCCGCTAACAGTGGTGGTTTTTCACGTTTGTGATCACACGGAAAAACCGCGTGATCACAAAATCACTCAGCACTGGCCTCCCAGATCCGCGCCGCGTCTTCGGCATATTCGCTGCACATGGTGATGGTTTTGTCGTCGGGGCTGTAATAGGCGTTCGCCTCGCCGCAGGGGGCGATTGTCACCCCAATCCATTCGGGCAGGCCATAAGTCTTGTTCAGATCATCGACTTCGGTCTGCAAAAGCTGCGCAATCGGGTCATTGGGATCGGCACCCACCATCCGCAGCCCCTTGGCATCCGCCCCCGGCTCTAGCCCCGAAAGCAGACCGCCCCAAGACGCCTGCGCCTGTTCAAATTCGTCCGGGCAGCGTTCGGCGCGCTCTGGCGGCAATTCCAACTCTTTCGCCACGTCTTCGCGGGTGTTGGGGTCGGCGCCATAAAACAGGCAGACCAGATTGTAATAGCGTTGCAAATCAAGGCTGTGTTCGTCGGAAAACGCCGGTTCATAGCCCTGAGCCTTGGCTTCGGCGGCATACATCGCATAGGAACTTGCGGTGTCGTAAATGATCTGCGTTGCCGAACTTTCGTCCCAGATGTCATGCACCAGCAGCGCCGACAGCGTGTCGGCCGCGTCTTCTTCCTTGCCCAGCACCGGCAGTTGCAGCACGTCAATCAGCGCGTGGCCAAGTTCATGATAAAACGCCGCCAACACGTTAGAGGTCACAAACTGCGCCTCTGCCTCGTCTTCGGGCATGTCAAACGCCGTGGCAGGCTGCGACAGCAACGGGCAAGCACTGGCCAAAACGGCCGCAAAAACAAACGCGCGCATAAATTTCTCCGAAAAAACTTTGCGCAACTGTGCCTGCGGATCAGGTGGGGATCAACGCCCAATAGTCCAAGTCCAAAAGAACTTCCGGCAAATACTTCCCATCTTCGCCGCGCAGCGCCCCCGCCCGGCCCTTGGTCGCCACCAAGCGCAGCCGGATCGCGCCCACACCCGGTGCCGCAGTTTCGGCCTTGTCCAGCACCTCGGACCAGGCCCGCACCGTATCGCCGGCAAAACACGGGTTGGCATGCGCGCCCGCGTTCAGCGCCACGATCATCTGCGCATTAGCCAAGCCGTTGAACGACAGCGCCCGCGCCAACGAAATCACATGGCCGCCATAAATCAGCCGCTTGCCATCGGCGCGGTTGGTGGCATCGAAATGCACCTTGGCGGTGTTCTGCCACAGCCGCGTCGCCAGCATATGCTCGGC
>JAHEDL010000544.1 GCA_024641255.1 Pseudorhodobacter sp. | reverse complement strand
CGCCCCACCCTGCAAGAAGCGCTGCGGGCCGCCATCGGCGCGGGCCTTGGCCTGTTTGTCACCGCCGTGCTGCTGTACCTGATCACCCCAACCGCATCGCTGCTGCAAAACCCGTTGCTGATCGCGCCGTTCGCCGCCTCGGCCGTGCTGATCTTCGGCGTGCCCAACAGCCCACTGGCGCAGCCTTGGGCCGTGGTGGTTGGCAACACCTCTGCCGCGCTGATCGGCGTCGCCACCATCCGCCTGCTGCCCATCGCACTGCCCGCAGCCACCATTGCCGTGCTGCTGACCCTGATCGTCACCGCAGCCCTGCGCGCCACCCATCCGCCCGCCGGCGCCGCCGCCATGGCCACCGTGCTGGCCTTCCACCCCACCGCGCCCACGCCGCTGCTGTTTGCGCTGCATCCGGTGCTGACCGGCTCTGCCCTGCTGGTGGCCGCTGGCATCCTGTGGAACCGCGCCACCGGCCGCGCCTACCCGTTCCGGCAAGCCGCCGCCCCCGCCCCGCATGGCACCGCCGACAAACCACCAGAACGCCGCCTCGCCCCCAGCCCCGAAGTCCTCGCCGCCACCCTGTCGCGCCTGCGCCTTGGTGCCAACGTCGGCGTCGAAGACCTTGCCCGCCTGATCGAAACCGCCGAAGCCGAAAGCGCCGGCGCCGCCCTTGGCCAGATCACCGCCGAACAAATGATGTCGCGCGACCTTGTCACCGCACAGCCCACCACGCCACTGCCGGATCTGGTTGCCAGCTTCCGCAGCCACCGCTTCAAATCGCTGCCGCTGCGTGACGCCAATGGCCACTACGCCGGCACCGTCACCATCGACGCGCTGGCAGGCATCGCCGACCCAAAGCTCACCGCCGCCGATCTGGTCGCGGTCAACCTGCAAACCGCCGACCCCACCACCCGCATTGCCAACCTGATCACCCTGCTTTCGGATGGCCACCAGCAAACCATTCCCATCGTCGAAGGGGATGCTTTGGTCGGCCTCGTCACCCGATCCGATCTTATCGCCCTGCTGATCCACCATCTCAGCCAATCCTGAACAACCGGAGCCGCCAATGTCCGCTTACGCCCCCCTGCATGCCGAATGTGCCGCGCTTGGCACCCGCCTGTTCACCGTCACCGTGCAAGATCTGGCCCTGAATGTCGCCCGCCGCGCCTATACTTCGCATCCGGTCGAATACCCGGTTTCCGGCACCAAACCGCTGACCCGCGACGGCTGGTATGACCATTGCATCACCGGCCAAACCACCTTTGTCGCCAACACCGCCCCCGAATTTGCCAAATACTTCTTCGACCACGAACTGATCACCTCGCTCGGCCTTGGCTCCTGCATCAACATTCCGCTGGTCGAAAACGGCACCGTGCTTGGCACCATCAATCTCTTGGCGGAAGAACAGCATTTCACCGCCGAAAAGCTGGCCGCCTATCACGCGCTTGTCGCCAAACACCACGCCGCCCTCGCTGCCGAAATGGCCAAGGGCTGATCTTCATCTTGGCGTAAATATCCCGGGGGTGCGGGGGCTGGCCCCCGCTCTGCCCGCCCAACCGCTCTGCCTGCCCAAAAGGGGCACATCCATGGCCTTCACCCTGCGCCAACTGCAATTCTTCATCGCCGCCGCCGAAGCCGGGTCGGTGTCGGGCGCGGCGCGGGCGCTGTCCATCTCGCAATCCTCGGTCACCGAAGCCATCCGCGCGCTCGAAGATGATCTGGGCATCACCCTGTTTGACCGCCTGCCACGCGGCCTTGAAATCACCCACAAAGGCTCTGCCTTCCTGCGCCACGCCCGCCAGATCCTTGCCGATGTCGCCACCGCCCGCGCCGCGTTTCACGAAGAAACCCAACCGCTGCCCGGCAAACTGTCGCTCGGGGTGACAAGCCTTGTCGCGGGCTATGTGCTGTCTGATATCTTGCAACGCTATCGCCGCGCCTTTCCGCAGATTGAACTCAACGTCATCGAAGACAACGGCGATTACCTGCAACACCTGCTGATCGGCGGCGAACTTGATGTTGCCGTGCTGCTTACCTCTTCGGTCAAAGACCGCATGGCGCTGAATGTCGAAACCCTGCTGGTGTCGCCCTATCGGCTGTGGCTGCCCTTGGGCCACCCGCTTGCCGATCAAGAAACCATCGCGCTGGATGATCTGGCCGGACAGCCGCTTATTCAGCTGATGGTGGACGAAATCGAAGAGTCCACACGCCGCCTGATGGCCGCGCTGGCGGTCAAACCGCAGATCGCCTTTCGCACGCGTTCTGTCGAAGCCGTCCGCAGCCTTGTCGCCACCGGTGCCGGGCTGGCCATCCTGCCCAGCCTTGTCTACCGGCCATGGTCGCTGGAAGGCGACCGTATCGGCATCCGCGATGTCTCTGGCGACCTGCCCTCGGTTCAGGTCGGTCTGGCATGGCGGCGCGGCGCGCCCCTGCCTTCCCCGGCGCTCGACTTCATCCGCACCGCACAAAGCACCATCCCCAACCGCTGATCCGCGCAGGCGCGCACCCCAGCACCGCCGCCCTGCCCACCCTGCTTTCGGAAAATCCGATGGCAGCCTTCCGCGTTTTGTTATTGCGAAATGGCCCCGCTCCCCTACCGTAACCGCATGACCGGGAATCCGGCTTCGTTTCCAAGGCCTATGCCCATCACCCGGGCAACCGGCCGCCCCAACAAGGAGCTTTTCATGCCATCCATTAAACTCTTGGGCACCTCGGCCCTCTGCCTGATCACCGTCCTGACCCCGGCCTTGGCGCAAGTCGCCGCCCTCGGCGCCCCCGAAGGCCAAGTCAACATCGTCGCTTGGCCCGGCTACATCGAACGCGGTGAAACCGACAAGGCCTATGACTGGGTGACCAAATTCGAGGCCGCCTCTGGCTGCAAGGTCAACGTCAAAACCGCCAACACCTCGGACGAGATGGTGGCCCTGATGAACGAAGGCGGCTTCGATCTGGTAACCGCTTCCGGCGACGCCTCGCTGCGGCTGGTCGCGGGCAAGCGCGTGCAACCCATCAACACCGATCTGATCCCGTCCTGGTCCAAGGTCGACCCCCGCCTGAAAGACGCGCCTTGGTTTACTGTTGCCGGCGTGCATTACGGCGTCCCCTATCTTTGGGGGCCGAACGTGCTGATGTATAACACCGACGTTTTCAAAGAAGCGCCGAAATCCTGGAACGTCGTGTTCGAAAAGATGGATCTGCCCGACGGCAAGTCGAACGAAGGCCGCGTGCAAGCCTATGATGGCCCGATCCACATCGCCGACGCCGCGCAATATCTGATGGCGCATAAACCCGAACTCAAAATCACCTCGCCCTACGAGTTGAACGAAGAGCAATACGCCGCCGCCCTTGATCTGCTGCGCGGTCAGCGCACATTGGTCAGCCGCTACTGGCACGACGCCTATATCCAGATGGACGATTTCAAGAACGAAGGCGTCGTCGCCTCTGGCTCTTGGCCGTTCCAGGTCGCCATGCTGCAAGCCGACGGCCAGCACGTTGCCTCGACCATCCCGGAAGAAGGCGCCACCGGCTGGGCCGACACCACCATGATGGCAACCGATGCCGCCAACCCGACCTGCGCCTATAAGTGGATCGAACACACCCTAAGCTCCAACCTGCAATCCGACCTTTCGGTCTGGTTCGGCGGCAACCCGGTGGTGCCCGAAGCCTGCACCGACAAATCCGGCATGCAAACCGCCGAAGGCTGCACCGCCAACGGCATGGATGACTTCGACAAGATCCGCTTCTGGACAACCCCCGTCGCCAACTGCGCTCAAGGCGAAGCCGCCTGTGTGCCCTATTACCGCTGGGTCTCTGACTACATCGGCGTGATCGGCGGCCGCTAACCCCGGCACACCGCCTCCGGGTGCGCATCCCTGCGCACCCCCCCTCCTTGCCCAAGCTGCGTCCCCACGCGCAGCCATTGAAAGCCATACGATGCCCGCAGCCGTAGAATT
>JAHEDL010000540.1 GCA_024641255.1 Pseudorhodobacter sp. | reverse complement strand
CAGCGCGCCGACCGCAAGCGACAGTTTTTCCTGATCTTCGGCAAGGCGGCTGGCAACATCAATCAGCGCGGCAACGCCATCGCGGGTCACCGGGCGCAGGTGGTCGCGGGTGGCGACGGTCGCAATTAGGCGGGCGAACAGCTGCACCGAGGTGTCGTCGCGTTGCATGGTGTCGCTAAAATCGGCGCCAACCTTGAACAGCCGCGCAAAGTCGGGGTCAAGCCCGACCAGCAGCATATGCACCATCGGGCTGCCCACCAGCACCACCCGCACATCCAGCGGGATCGGTTCGGGTTCAAGCGAGGTGGTCGCCATCATGCTAAGCATTTCGGCTGCGGAAACGATCTGGATCGCCTGCAGTTCCAGACAGCGTTTCAGCGCTTCCCACGCAAAGGGTTCTGTCAGCACCCGCGCGGCATCCAGCACCAGAAAACCGCCATTGGCCCGGTGCAGCGCGCCGGGTTTGATCAGGGTGAAATCGGTCATCAATGTGCCCATTGATGAAATATGTTCGACCCGCCCGGTCAGATTGGCCAGCGTTGGAAACGGTTCGGTGATGATCGGCGCGCCATGGCCGCTGCCTGCCGCGCTGGAAACCATGACATTGACGGCATAGCGGTGAAAGCTGGGATCGCTGTGAAATTTGGTGCGCGCAACCGGGAAGGGGCCATTGTCGCCCGTGCTGCCTTTTTGCAAGAAAAGCTCTGCGTTTTCAATAAGGTCGGTGTGGACCCGTTGCAGGTGGGATTTCAACACCTCGATATGGCCGAAGGCGCCCAGCACATCTGACAGAGTGTCATTTACCGCTTGTTCCGCCATTTTTGCGTTCAGTTCGGCGACGGCCTTACGGCTTTCCTTTTCCAGCTTTGGTAGGGATTTCAGATAGCGTTCCAGATCTTTGCTGGTGTCAGCAACTTTGCGTTCGATTTCGGCGCGTTCGGATTCTGGTTGCTTGGCAAAGGTTTGCGGATCAATTACCTCTTCGCCCTTGATGGCGGCAATGGTAAAGCCCGTCGGGGTTCGCAAGATTGCAACGCCGCGGCTGTGCGCGTCTTCGTTCAGTTTTTGAAATGCCGCGTCGTTGCGGCTGGCAAAGCGTTGTTCGATGGCGCGGCGGCGGTTTTGGTATTCTTCGGATTCAAACAAGGCGGTGATGTCGGTGGCCAGATCATCCACCATCGCCTGCATGGCCGCCTGAAACGGCCGCGCGGTGCCTTCGGACAGCCTTAGAGCACGCGGCTTGTCGGGGTTGTCGAAATCGAAAACATAAATCCAGTCGGGCGGGGTCGGGCGGTTTTCGGCTTCGCTTTTCAACATCTGCAGCACCGCGGTGTGGCGGCCACTGCCTTCTGGCCCCAGCACGAACAGGTTGAAGCCCTGATGCGAAATTCGCGCGGCGAGGCGGATCGCGTCAAGCGCGCGTTGCTGGCCGATCAGGGCCGGCAGCGGTTCCAGATCGGCGGTGGTGGCAAAATCGAAAACTGCCGGGTCACATTGCCGGCGCAAGTCGGTCGGCAAGACGGCGGTTTGGGTGGGGTTTGCAGAGTCTTGAACCACAACTTTTCCCTTTCAGCCTGCGGACGCCTGCCTTGGGGTGCGGTGCCGGACGGTCAGGTGTGGCCGGTGAAGTCTGACCACCAAACTGAAGCAGGCAAAGCGAAGCAGGCAACAGCGATCCTTTGACAGACTGTGCGACTGCTTTGGTCGCTTGGCAAGGTGCATTGGCGGCAACTGTCGGGCTTTGGTTGGCCACGCTTTGAGATTTTCAAAGCGTAATCAGTCAAAATCTGCGCTGCTTTGGGGCGGAGTTTTGTGCCACGCTCTGGGGGTCGTTTTTGGGCGGTGTCTGGCTTTGACGGTTTTTGTGTTTCGAGTATATATTAATATTATCAGCATGATATACTATATTTCCTGCCCGTTCATTCCCCGCTTTCAAAAGGCGAAATGCTGCAGTGCGGCGCGGCGGGATGGTTTGAAATGTTGGGTGAGTGGAGGCGGGTTTTGACGTTTTGGACAAAAATTTGAAAGCGCTTTGGAGCGAGAATCGTTGACGCAATACCAATGTTTGCGCTACTGCTCTGTCAAACGCTTCGGGAGGCTAGCCCATCAGGGTCGGAAAAGAGGCGTTTTGAACAGGGGCGCGCCGCTGGGCGCACACAAACATCAGGGAGTAAATCCATGGCTATTGGATTCAAGAACCGCGCGTTGCGGTCGGCAGGCGTTGTGGCGCTGATCAGCGCGTTTGGCACGCCGTTGTTGGCAGAAGAGATCTTCATCGTTTCCGGCGCGACCGGTTCGGATCTGCAAGACTTCCCGGCAATCGTGAAGCCGTGGGAAGACAAGACCGGCAACAAGGTCACCGTGGTGCCGATGCCGTCGTCAACCTCGGACCAGTTCGGCCAATACCGCCTGTGGCTTGCCGCCGGTTCGTCGGACATCGACCTTTACCAGACCGACGTGATCTGGGCGCCGCAGCTGGCAGAGCATTTCGTTGACCTGAGCGAAGCCGCGAAAGATCTGATCCCGACCGAATTCCCGTCGATCATTCAAAGCCAGACCGTGAACGGCAAGCTGGTTGCTTTGCCGATCTTCACCGATGCGCCGGCGCTTTACTATCGCAAGGACCTGCTGGAAAAATACGGCGTTGAAGTGCCGAAAACCTGGGATGAGCTGACCGCAGCCGCCCAAAAGATCCAGGACGGCGAACGCGCTGCTGGCAGCGCCGATTTCTGGGGCTTTGTCTGGCAAGGCAACGCTTATGAGGGCCTGACCTGCAACGCGCTTGAATGGATCAAGTCGTTCGGTGGTGGCCAGATCGTCGAGCCCGATGGCACGATTTCGGTCAACAACGAAAAGGCCGCCAAGGCGCTGGAAACCGTCAAGGGCTGGGTTGGCACGATTTCGCCCGAAGGCGTTCTGGCCTATCAGGAAGAAGAAGCCCGTGGCGTGTGGCAGACCGGCAATGCCGCTTTCATGCGTAACTGGCCCTATGCCTATGCGTTGGGCAACAGCGATGACTCGGCCGTCAAAGGCAAGTTTGACGTGACCACCCTGCCGATTGGCGCCGAAGGCGACAGCTCGGCGGCAACGCTGGGCGGCTGGAACATCGCGGTGTCGAAATACTCTAAGCATCAGGACGCGGCGATTTCGCTGGCGCTGTACCTTGGTGGCCCCGAAGCGCAAAAGATGCGCGCGCTGATGGAAACCCACCTGCCGACCATTCAGGCGCTGTATGACGATGCCGACATCGCAGCCAAGGCCCCGATCATTCCGCAGTGGAAGAACGTGTTCCTGAACGCTGTTCCGCGTCCGTCGGCGCCGACGCTTGGCAAGTATAACGAAGTGTCGTCGAAGTTCTGGTCGGCTGTGCACGAAACGCTGGCTGGTAACGGTTCGGCCGCCGACAACCTTGCCGGCCTTGAAGCTGATCTGACCGATCTGAAGGGCGAAGCCTGGTAATCCTCCCGATCTCGGGCAAGCCTTGAGGATGGGCGGCGGGAAGGTTTGAAAACGAACCTTCTTAACCGCCGCCCATCTTTCTTTTTCGGCCGTCAAAGTGGGGCCGTTGCAAGGGGGGAAGCAATGACAATTTCAAACTCTGCCACAGCGCAGAACGGGGCGGGGCAGAACGGGGGGCTAAGCTTGCAACAGCAGCGCCAGCGCGCCGCGTTCTGGTTCTTGGCCCCCATGCTGGCGGCGCTGTTTTGCGTGGCCGCCTGGCCTTTGATGCGGACGGTCTGGTTTTCGTTCACCGACACATCGCTGAACGACCTTTATGGCGGCAAATGGATCGGATTTGACAATTATCTGCGGGTGCAGACGCTTTCGAATGGCACCGTGCGTTATAAGGGCACTTTGGTTGATCCGGCGTGGTGGAACGCGGTTTGGAACACCGTGCGCTTTTCGCTGGTGTCGGTGGGCTGCGAAACCGTGCTGGGCCTGATTGTGGCGCTG
>JAHEDL010000521.1 GCA_024641255.1 Pseudorhodobacter sp. | reverse complement strand
CCCGATCTGGGCGGTATGGATCCGGTGGCAGAGGCGCGCGCCAATATTCGCCTGACCGACCGGTTGCGCACAATTGCGCAGGGCTTGGCGCAAAGCGAGGCGCTTGCCGCCGCAATCGCGCGGCAAGATGCTGCGGCATCTTCGGGCTTGGTGGCGCAGGCGCTTTACGGCTAAGCTATTTAAGTTGGTGCGGCGGGGTCTAGCAGCCCTTGCGTCTTAAGGTCCGCCCATAGCTGTGGTGGAATATTGGCCTGTGCCGCCTGCAGGTTGCTTGCCATTTCGGCCACGCCTTGGCCGCCGGGGATGATCGATACCACCGCCGGATGGCGAAGCGGAAACTGAAATGCGGCGTCAACCAAGCGGGTTGCATGGCGGTTGCAAACGGTTTCCAGCGCCGAAACCTTCGCCAAAATATCTGCCGGGGCAGGGTCGTAATTGTAAAACGCGCCGGGCTTCGCGCCGGTTGCCAGCACGCCAGAATTGTAGGGCCCGCCGATGACAATGCCGACGCCGCGGGCTTCGGCCAGCGGCAGAAAGGTTGCAAGCGGGGCCTGCTCTAGCAGCGTATAGCGGCCGGCCAGCAGGAACAGATCAAAATCGCCACGTTCTAGCAGCCATTGGCAGGGTTGCCATTCGTTCACCCCGGCACCGAAGGCCTTGATCACGCCCTGATCGCGCAACTCGCGCAGCGCGCGATAGCCACCTGCCATGAATTCGGCCAGCCGCGCATCCAGTGCCGCTGTGGATTTATGGTTAAAGATGTCCAGATCATGGGCATAAAGAATATCCACCCGATCCAAACCAAGCCGCATCAACGACGCATCCAGCGACCGCATCACGCCGTCATAACTGTAATCATAGACTTCGTTGCGGGCGGGCACGTCGAACCATTTGCCAAACCCGTCGCGCTGATCGGGGGCGCAGACGCGCAAATGCCGCCCGATCTTGGTTGAAATCACATAATCTGCGCGCGGTTTGTCGCGCAAAAACTGGTTCATCCGGGTTTCTGACAGGCCCAGCCCATAAAGCGGCGCGGTATCGAAATAGCGCACGCCGCCGGCCCAAGCCGACTCTAGCACCGCCTGTGCGTCAGCCTCGGATATGGCGCGATACAGATTTCCAATTGGTGCTGCGCCAAAGCCAAGTTCGGTAAAATTCAAGCCGCCGTTGCCCAACCTATCCCAGTGCCGAACCTGCATCGCATTTCCCCTGATTTGGCTGACATGCTAGTATGTTCTGGCTTCCCGGCCAATTGCTTTCACGCTAGCCTCTCACAAAACGGGAGGGTTTGATGTCACGGTTTCAAAAGGTTTTCGGCGCGAAAAAGCCGGTGATTGCGATGGTGCATCTGGGGGCAATGCCGGGCACGCCGCTTTATGATGCCGATGCCGGCGTTGAAGGCATCATCCGGGGCGCCAAGGCCGATCTGGCGGCGCTGCAGGCCGCCGGGTTTGATGCGGTGATGTTTGGCAACGAAAATGACCGGCCCTATGAATTGAAGGTCGACACCGCCAGTACCGCGACGATGGCCTATGTGATTGGTCGGTTGCGCGACCAGATCAGCCTGCCGTTCGGGGTGAATGTGCTGTGGGACCCGATGGCGACGATGGCGCTGGCGGCCGCGACCGGCGCGCGTTTTGTGCGCGAGATTTTCACCGGAACCTATGCCAGTGACATGGGGGTTTGGGCACCGGATGCCGGGGCGGCACTGCGCTATCAACAGCGGTTGGCGGCGCGTGACGTTGCAACTTTATATAATGTTTCTGCAGAGTTCGCCGGAAGTCTTGATCCTCGCAGCTTGCCAGACCGGGCACGGTCGGCGGTGTTTTCGTCGATCCCCGATGCGGTGTTGGTGTCGGGGGCGATCACTGGCGAAGCCGCGCGGATGGTCGACCTAGAGGCTGTCAAACGGGTGCTGCCGGACACGCCGGTTTTGGCCAATACCGGTGTGAAACACGCAACCGTGGCCGAGGTTTTGAAGGTGGCAGATGGCTGCATCGTTGGATCGGCGTTGAAAGTTGGCGGCGACACTTGGGCCGCGGTAGACCCAGAGCGTGCCGCAGATTTCATGGCGCGGGTGCGCGCCGCGCGGGGCGCATGATGCGGGCGCTGTTGACAGAATTGATGCTGATCCCCGGCTTGGCGGGGCACGAACAGCGCGTTGCGGCAGCGATCACCCGCCACCTTGATGCGATGGGGCTGGCCCATAGCAGTGACCGCCTAGGCAATGTGGTTGCGACTCTGCAAGGTGATCCGTCGTTGCCGTCTGTCATGGTGTTTACCCATATGGATCAGCTTGGCTTCATCGTGCGAAAGGTCGAAGACAGCGGCTTGATCCGGCTAGAACGCTTGGGCGGCGTGCCGGAACGTGCCTTGGCGGCGCAGGCGGTGCTGATTTGCACCGATCAGGGCGACCTGCCGGCGCTGATCGGGAACAAAAGCCACCATGCCACCACGCCGGAAGAAAAATATCGTGTGGTGCCCTATCACGATCTTTATGTCGATGCGGGCTTTGCCAGCAAGGCCGCGGCGGAGGCTGCTGGCGTCAAAATCGGTTGTCCGGTGGTGTATTTGCCACGCGTGCTGGATCTGGCGGGGGAGCGGGTTGCTGGCACCTCTGCCGATGATCGCGCGGGCTGTGCGGTGCTGTTAACCTTGGCGCAGCGCTTGGCCGCGCGCCACAGCGGGCCAACGGTGCATTTGGTATGGTCGGTGCAAGAAGAGTTCAATCTGCGCGGCGTTCTGCCCGCTGCCACCCGTTGCGCCCCGGATATTGCCTTGCAGATCGATCTGCTGTTGGCCTGCGATACCCCCGATATGGCGTCGCGCGGCGAGGTGACCATGGGCGGCGGGCCGGGAATGTCGCTGTATTCGTTCCATGGTCGCGGCACCTTGAACGGGGTTATTCCGCATCCGGCCTTGGTGCGCCTGATGGAAGTCGCGGCGCAGTCGCGCGGCTTGGCCCTGCAGCGGGCGGCGACAACCGGGGTGCTGACCGACCTGTCTTATATTCAGTTCATGGGGCAAGACGGGGTGGCTTGCCTCGATGTCGGGTTCCCGATGCGTTACACCCATTCTGCACTGGAACTGGTTGATCTTGCCGACCTTGCGGGGTTGGTGGAACTGCTGGACGCAGCGCTTGCGCAGATCACCCCCGGCTTTGATTTGGCGCGGGGGGCGCGATGAGCTACACGCTTGGCGTCGATATTGGCACGTTTGAAACCAAGGGCGTTTTGGTGGATGCGTTGGGCCAGATTGTGGCGCAAGCGGCGCGGGCGCATAAGATGCTGGTGCCGCGTTCAGGCTGGGCCGAACATCGCGCCGAAGAAGATTGGTGGGGCGATTTTGTCTTTGTTACCAAAGCACTGCTGGCAAAAACTCAGGTAAAACCCGAAGCGATTTCTGCCATTGCTTGTTCTGCGATCGGGCCTTGCATGTTGCCGGTCGATGCCACTGGGGCGCCGCTGATGAACGCGGTGCTTTATGGGGTCGATACCCGTGCTGCCGCGCAGATTACAGAGTTGAACCAGCGGATTGGCGAAGAGGTTATCCTTGCGCGCTGCGGCAACGCGCTGACTTCGCAGGCGGTTGGGCCAAAGATCCTGTGGCTAAAACAACACCGCCCCGAGCTTTATGCCCAGACGGCAATGGTGCTAAGTGCGACGCCGTATCTGATATGGAAGCTGACCGGAACCTATGTGATCGACCATTATACCGCCGCCAATTTCGCGCCGCTTTATGACGTGAACCGGCAGGAATGGACCGCCGATCTCGCGCCCGACATTTTGCCGCTGAACCGGTTGCCGCGGCTCGCCTGGTCAACCGAAATTGCCGGTCATGTGACAGCGCAGGCGGCAGCGGAAACCGGGCTGGCAATTGGCACGCCGGTCACGGTTGGCACGATTGATGCGGCGGCAGAGGCGGTCTCGGTTGGGGTGAAAGACCCCGGCGAGATGATGATGATGTATGGC
>JAHEDL010000502.1 GCA_024641255.1 Pseudorhodobacter sp. | reverse complement strand
CCCCAGCTTGGCCTTTAAGACAAAGCGATCTCGTGCTAGGGGCAGGGAATGAACACTCTTCCCACCAAAGACCAGATCCGTCAGTGGATCCTTGAAAACCCCGGCCTTTCGGCCAAGCGCGATATTGCCAAGGCTTTCGGCGTCAAGGGCGATGCCCGCATTGACCTGAAACGCATGCTCAAAGAGCTGGAATCCGAAGGCAGCGTTGAAAAACGTGCGCGGCGGTTCCGCGATCCGGGGGCGCTGCCGCCGGTCGCGGTGCTGTTGGTGCTGCCGCCCGACAGCAATGGCGATCTGTTTGCCCGCCCGCTGGAAGACACCGGCGAAGAAGGCCCCGAAGACACGCCGCGCATCCTGATCTTGCCGCAAAAGGGCGATCCGGCGCTGGCGGCTGGCATGAAAATTCTGGCGCGGCTGACGCCGGTGGGTGGCGAAGACCATGGCTATCAGGCGCGGCTGATCCGCGCGCTGGGGTCGAACCCGCTGAAAGTATTGGGGGTTTACCGCTCTGGTGCCGAAGGTGGCCGCATCGTTCCAATCGACAAGGGTGTTGATAAGGAATGGAAGGTTGCACGCGATAACACCAATGGTGCCCGCGATGGCGAATTGGTCGAAGCCGAACAGGTCGGCCCGAAACGGCTTGGCCTGCCGCAAGCCCGCATCACCGCGCGGCTGGGCGACCCCACCGGCCCGCGCGCCGTATCGCTGATTGCGATCCATCAGCACGGCATCCCCGACCAGTTCCCCGATGCGGTGATTTCGGAAGCTGACCGCGCCGAACCGGTGAGCTTGGACAAACGCGAAGACCTGCGGCTGTTGCCCTTGGTCACCATCGATCCGGTCGATGCCCGCGACCGCGACGATGCGGTTTATGCCGAATCCGATCCCGACCCGAAAAACCCCGGCGGCTTTTTGCTCTGGGTGGCGATTGCCGACGTGGCGCATTATGTCCGCCCGAATTCGGCGCTGGACCGCGAGGCGCGCAAACGGGGCAATTCAACCTATTTCCCCGACCGCGTGGTGCCGATGCTGCCCGACGTGCTGTCGGGCGATCTGTGTTCGCTGCACGAACATGTCGACCGCGCCTGCATGGCGGTGATGATGAAGATCGATGCGCATGGCAACAAGATCAGCCATCGCTTCACCCGCGGCCTGATGCGCTCGCAAGGGTCGCTGCACTATGCGCAGGTGCAAGACGCGATTGACGGGCGGCCGGATGAAAAGACCGAACCGCTGCTTGATCCGGTGCTGCGCCCCCTTTACGCCGCCTATGCCGCGCTGAAATCTGCGCGCGGCGCGCGGCAACCGCTTGATCTTGAACTGCCCGAACGCAAGATCGTGATCTCGGACGAAGGCAAGGTGCTGTCGGTGGCGTTCCGCGACCGCTTTGACGCGCATAAGCTGATCGAAGAATGCATGATCCTTGCCAACGTCGCCGCCGCCGAAGAACTGATTCACCTGAAACGGCCGCTGCTGTTTCGCGTGCACGAAGAACCGTCGCCGGAAAAGCTGGAAAGCCTGCGCGAGGTGGCCGAGGCTTCGGGCTTCACGCTGGCAAAGGGGCAGGTGTTGAAAACCTCGCACCTGAACCGGCTGCTGGCGCAATCGCAGGGCACTGAATTTGACGAGCTGATGAACATCTCGACCCTGCGGTCGATGACGCAGGCTTATTACAACCCGCAGAACTTCGGGCATTTCGGGCTGGCGCTGCGCAACTATGCGCATTTCACCTCGCCCATTCGCCGCTATTCCGACCTGATCGTGCATCGCGCGCTGATTGCCGGGCATGGCTGGGGCGACGACGGGCTGTCGGTTTGGGATGTCGAAAATCTGGACGAAACCGCCAAGCTGATTTCCGACACCGAGCGCCGGTCGATGATGGCCGAACGCGACACCACCGACCGCTATCTGGCGGCCTATCTGTCAGACCGCGTCGGCAGCGAGTTTACCGGGCGGATTTCGGGCGTGCAGCGCTTTGGCCTGTTTGTGAAACTGGACGAAACCGGCGCCGACGGGCTGGTGCCCATTCGGGCCATCGGGCGCGAGTTCTTCCATTACGACCAAGACAGCCAAACCCTGATGGGCGCCGATACCGGCGTGACCTTGGGCATTGGCCAACGGGTGACGGTGCGGCTTGCAGAAGCAATTCCGATGACCGGCGGTCTGCTGCTGGACCTGTTGTCGCTGGATGACAAGCCGCTGCCGCAGGGGCGCTCTGGCCGCCCCGGCCGGTATCAGCCGCGCAAACCAACCAAGGCGGCGGCGAAAGCCGACAAGCTGAAACGCAAGGTGATCCGCAAGCGCCGCTAAGCGCTTGCACCGCCTGCGTGGCCCGATAAGCTGATCTGGTTACGGGGGTCGAGGGGGCCATGCGTGCGGTTTTCATCCTGATCACGGCTTGTCTGGCGGGGCTGATGCTGCCGCCTCAGGCGCGCGCGCAAGACATAGAGGAAACGGGTGTGCAGGCGGGTTTGACAGCAGGCTCTGAGGCTGGATTGCAAGATTGGGTCGCGGCGTTCCGGCCGCGCGCCTTGGCGGCGGGAATTTCGTCGGCCGTGTTCGATGACACCATGGCAACGGTGCATTTTCTGCCCGCCGTGGTTGAACGTGACCGCAAGCAAGACGAATTCACCAAGACGATCTGGGACTATCTGGACAAAGCGGTGTCCGACGACCGCATCGCGGCGGGGCAGCGCGCGCTGCGCGACCGCAAAGATCTGCTGGACCGGATCGAGGCTGCCTATGGCGTTGACCGCGAAGTGGTTCTGGCAATCTGGGGGCTGGAAAGCGCCTATGGCCAAGTGCGCGGCGATATTTCCACCCCAAGCGCGCTGGCAACGCTGGCCTATGACGGCCGCCGTGCCGCGTTTTTCGAAGCCGAACTGCTGGCGGCGCTGCGGATCATTCAGGTCGGCGATGTCAGCCCCGATCAGATGCTGGGCAGCTGGGCCGGCGCCATGGGCCACACCCAATTCATGCCATCGTCCTTCCTGAGCTTTGCGGTGGACTTCGACGGCGATGGCAAACCGCGGATCTGGGGCGATGACCCGACGGATGCGCTGGCCTCGACTGCGGCCTATCTGGCGAAATTTGGCTGGCAGAAGGGCAAAGGCTGGGGCCGCGAAGTGACGCTGCCTGCGGGTTTTGACTATGGCATCGCGGGCGATCGCACGCAAAAGCCGATCTCGGTCTGGGCCGCGATGGGCATCGTTGCGGCCGAAGGCGGCAACCTGCCCGATGCTGGCTGGGCATCGCTGCTGCTGCCCGCCGGTGCGCGCGGCCCGGCCTTTCTGGTCTATGACAATTTCGCCAGCATCGAAGCCTATAACAAGGCCGACGCTTATGTGATCGCGGTGGGCCATCTTGCCGACCGCATCAAAGGCGGTGCGTCATTCAAAGCCAGCTGGCCGCGCGATTTGCGGGCGTTGACCCTGCCAGAACGGATTGAAATGCAGCAACACTTGCTTGGTGCAGGGGTGTATGCGGGCACCGCCGATGGCAAGATCGGCCCGCTGACGCTGTCGGCGGTGAAGGCATTCCAGCGATCAAAGGGGATGATCCCCGATGGCTACCCCAGTCTGGATGTGCTGGAAAAACTCCGTTAGGCCACGCGGCCCGGCTTGCCCCCATCGAGGGGCCAAGCCGGGCATTGCCATGGTGGGGCATGGAACCGGTGCGGCGGCAGACAGGTCGCAGCCTCCGGCGGGAGTATTTCAAAAAGAGCAATGGCTTTAACGCCGCCTTAACTTTGATCCGGCAGGCTTGGTGCTGCGGTACAGGGAGGAGTCCCGATGACCGCAAAGAGCAAGTCGCCTTGGCCCACGGCCCGGTCTTTGCACCCGCCTGCGGGTCAAGGCGCGCTTTTGAATTGCTCTTTCTGAAATACTCCCGCCGGAGGCGTCGCCGTTTTCACGCGCGTTCGGGGGCAGATGCGGCCAAGGCATTGCCGCCAAGCGGTGCCTCGATGGCACCCGCGGCGGCTTTT
>JAHEDL010000499.1 GCA_024641255.1 Pseudorhodobacter sp. | reverse complement strand
ATTGCCACCACGGAAAACGCACCTTCGACGCGGCGCAGCGCGTCTTTGATACGTTCCGAGATGTTTTTCTGGATCGATCGCGCCATCAGGTGGATGATGCATTCGCTGTCGGACGAGGATTGGAAGATCGACCCGCGTTCGATGAGTTCGCGGCGCAGGGCGGCGGCGTTGGTCAGGTTGCCGTTATGGGCGATGGCGGCACCGCCCATGGAAAACTCACCAAAGAAGGGCTGCACGTCGCGGATTGCGGTGGCGCCTTTCGATCCGGCGGTGGAATAGCGGACGTGGCCGATGGCGAGGCTGCCGGGCAGGGTATCCATCACGTCGGCTTTGGTGAAGTTGTCGCGGACGTAGCCGAAGCGGCGGGCCGAGTTGAAGCCGGTTTCGGGGTCGTAGCTGACGATACCGCCGGCCTCTTGGCCACGGTGCTGCAGGGCGTGCAGGCCAAGGGCGGTGAAATTGGCTGCGCCAGAGACGCCGATCACGCCAAAGACGCCGCATTCCTCCTTCAGCTTATCATCGTCGAAAGGATGGGCGTAGAAGGGGCGCATGGAGCCTCCGAATCCGGGTTCATTCTGCGCCCTTCGTTTAGGCCCATCGGCGGGCGGTGTCACCCCCAGAAAGCAGATGATTGCTGCAGAGCAGCGGTGCGTATTTGCAGGCGATTTTCACCACGGTCCCAACTCGGGACCAAAAATAGTGTCGTTTAATCAATGGTTTGAGGCGATGATTTTAAGGATTTGTTAACTATTTCGCATCGCTTTGCCGCAAGGCGGTGACGATGATCACGAAAGATTTTCACGCAGGGTTGGAAGAATTCTGCCGGATCGGGGCGGCAGAGCCGCCCGATCCTGACATTGCCGCTGGCTGCAGCGCGCGCGATCAGTTTGACGGGGCGGGGGCTGCGCTGCTGTCGGTTGTCGGGGCGGGTTCTGCCGGAACCGGCGTGCCTTTGGCGCAATTGGCGGTTAGTTCGTTATAGCGCGCCACGATCCAGTTCGGTGCGTCGGTTGGCACGGCGGCATCAATGTCGCCCTGAAACGAGGCGAAGATTTTGGCCGAGCGCGAATTATCGACCATTGGCACGGTGTTGGCGGCCACGGCGCGGTCGTAGACCAGAAACGCCACGCCGACCAAAAGCACACCGCGTACGACGCCAAACAAGAATCCCATGCCCTGATCAAGCCCGCCCAACACCGAGCGTTGCACCACCGACGAAAACAGCGGCGTGAACAGCGCGGCCACGATCAGGCCCACTGCGAAGACCGCGGCAAAGGCAGCGATCAGCGACAATTCGCAGCTGTCGGTCAGGAATTTGCCGATGACGGGAAGCTCTTTGACCAAGGGTTGTGCCTTGGCGGCGAAGGCATAGGCCAGCACAGCGGCACCGACCCAGCCGACGATGGCCATCGCCTCGCGCACGAAGCCGCGCGAATAGGCAAGCACCGCCGAAACCACGATGATGCCAGCAACGCCCGCGTCAACAAGGGTAAAACCTTCCATCTTCCGCTCCTGCTCAGGGGCAACGGCCCCATAATTACTTTTGTCGGATTAATACACGCCCCGAAGTTAACCCGCCCCGAACATTTCACCAACAAAGGCGGTCAGGTCCGGCATTTGCCGCACGTTCATACCCTCTGCCTGCCCAAGCTTTGACCCTTTGGGCGCTATTGCCTGTGAGAAACCAAGTTTTGCGGCTTCTTTCAACCTGTTTTCGGTCTGGCCCACCGGGCGCAGCGCGCCGGACAGGCTGATTTCACCAAATAGCACGGTTTCGGGTGGGATCGCGACATCTTCGCGGGCGGAAAGAATGGCGGCTGCCACCGCCAGATCGGCGGCGGGTTCGGTGACGCGCATGCCGCCTGCGACGTTCAAGAACACGTCAAGCCCGGCAAAGGGGATGCCGCAGCGCGCCTCTAGCACGGCGAGGATGGTGGAAAGCCTGCCCGAATCAAGCCCGACGACGGTGCGGCGCGGCGTGCCCAATGGCGATGGCGCGACCAGCGCCTGAATTTCGGTCAGCACCGGGCGGGTGCCCTCGATGCCGGCAAACACCGCCGATCCGGGTGAGGGTTGGCCGCGTTCGGACAAGAACAGCGCCGAGGGGTTCAACACCTGCGACAGCCCCGATCCGGTCATTTCGAACACGCCGATTTCGTCGGCGGGGCCGAAGCGGTTTTTCACCGCGCGTAAGATGCGGAACTGGTGGCCGCGTTCGCCTTCGAAATAAAGCACGGTGTCGACCATATGTTCGACCACGCGCGGGCCAGCGATCTGGCCATCTTTGGTGACATGGCCCACCAGAATAACCGCGACGCCGCGGCGTTTGGCGAAGGTGACCAGCTCATGCGCGGCGGCGCGCACCTGACTGACCGAGCCGGGGGCAGAGTCGACGGTATCAAGCCACATGGTTTGAATGGAATCGATGATGGCAAGGCCGGGGCGTTCGGTATCGAGCGTGGTCAGAATATCGCGCAGGTTGGTTTCGGCGCCCAAGGCCACCGGGGCTTCGGTCAGGCCAAGCCGCTGGGCGCGCATTTGCACCTGCGCGCTGGCCTCTTCGCCAGAAATATACAGGCACTTCACGCCATGTTGCGCGAAAGAGGCGGCGGCTTGCAGCAGCAGGGTGGATTTGCCGATGCCCGGATCGCCGCCGACAAGAATGGCAGAGGCCGGAACCAGCCCGCCGCCCAAGACGCGGTCTAGTTCATCAATGCCAGAGGAGGCGCGGGGCGGTGCCTCGCCAATGGTGGCAAGATCGGTCAGGTGGATGGCGCGGCCTTTGGAGCCCAAGGATTTCGGGCCAGACGACAGCGGCGCTTCTTCAACAAGGGTGTTCCATGCGCCGCAGCCTTCGCATTTGCCGATCCATTTGCGATGGGCATGGCCGCAGGCAGTGCAGGTGAAATTGGGGGATGATTTGCTCATGCGGTTTTCTGCCCTGAATGTGAGGGCGCGGCAAGCCTGTCAGCTTTGGGTGGGGCGGCGTAGCGACAGCACAAGGCTGGTCAGAATGCAGGCGGTGAACAGGTAAAGCCCCCAAGCGGCTTCGACGGTGACATGGCCTGCGCCTTTGGCGATGACGATGTAAAGCGCGATCAGGAAGATATCGGCCATGGCGAGTTTGCCCAACAGGTGCAGGGCGGGCAGGGTTTTCGGCGACATGAGGTGAAAGTCGATCAGCGCAAGGCCAAGGGTTTTGGCGAAGGGCGCGAAGATGGCAAAGCCGGTGACAAGCAGTGCCAGCGCCGGATCGCTGGCCCAAAGCGATTGCAGCCCGCTGATCACCGAAATTTCGTCCATGCCAAAGATCGGCAGCAGCGCGGCGCGCAGCAGGGGCGCAAACCATGCGATGGGGAACAAGATCAGCAGGGCAAGGTTGGCGTATTTCAGGGTGGTGTTTTGGGCGGCGGTTGCTTGGGTCATTCGCCAAAGCTAGACCAGCAGCGGGCAACGCCGCAACCTTTGGTTAGATTGCGGCTTTTTGCAGGGCGACGACATTGCCGTGACGCGGACGCGCGGCGATGGGGCTAAACCCCAGCGACGGCAGGATGTCTTTCAACTCATGCTCCAGCTGTTCGATGTGCTGGCGGATCTGGTCATCGTCGGCGTCGACGGTGTTTGAGCAGGCCAGAAGTTCGTCGCAGGTGGTGCGGGCGATGGTCAGTTGGTCGGACAAGGCTTGCACGTCAAGCTGGCGCTGGCGCAGGAAATCGGTGGCGCCTTTGACGTTTTCATCCGAGTAGATCCGGGCCAGATCGCGGGTTTGCAGGCTCATCTGCGCGGCGATCTGCAACAGGTCGTCTTGCAGGTCTTGCAGGTCTGGGTGGTTGCGCAAATGGTCCATGCGCAGGCGCATCTGGTCGAATTCGCCCACCAGCGCAAAGGCACCCTTGCGGTCGGCGGCATGCGACAGGCGGTAGGCGGTGGCGATGTCGGGTAGGCTAAGCGCCGAGGTCTTCTGCAAGCGTTCCAGCCGGGCCAAGC
>JAHEDL010000495.1 GCA_024641255.1 Pseudorhodobacter sp. | reverse complement strand
GCGATCATCTAAGCGACCATCAGGGCATCAACTATACGTGGCGGATGAAGGTGCCGACCTATAACGATCTGCTGCGTCCGTGGTGGGGCAAGCTGTTTGTCGGCGCGCAGTATTTTCTGACCGGCGGTGGGCCGTTGGCCAAGTCGATCAACCATGGTGGCGGGTTCTTCCGCACGCGGGCGGATTTGGCGCGGCCGAACATGCAGCTTTACTTGCAGGCGTTTTCGACTTTGATGCCGAAGGAAGGCGAGCGGCCGTTGCTGACGCCGGATCCGTTCCCCGGATTGTCGATCGGGCTTTCCAACTGTCGCCCCACCAGTCGGGGGCATATTCGGATCAAATCGGCGGACCCGTTGGCGCATCCGGTGATCACCGCAAATGCGTTTTCGACCGAACATGATGTGGAAGAGATGCTGGCGGCGGTGAAATATCTGCGCCACATCGCGGCGCAGCCGGCTTTGGCGGGGTTGATTGCGGAAGAGCTGCGGCCGGGGCCTGCGGTGCAATCGGATGCCGACATGATTGCGGATTTCCGGCTGCGGTCGGGGACGGTGTATCACCCCAGCTGCACGGCGCGGATGGGGCGCGATGCGGCGGGGTCGGTGGTGGATGCGCGGCTGCGGGTGCATGGGGTGCAAGGGTTGCGGGTGATTGATGCCGCAGCCTTCCCGAACCTGATCGCGGGCAACACCAATGCGCCGTCGATGTTGATGGGCTGGAAGGGTGCCGAGATGGTGCTGGCCGACGCGAAATAGCGGCTGGTCCCAACTCGGGACCTTTTTTATCCGTTTTATATCAATGGCATGACTGTGCCATTTTAACGGAAACTTAACACTTTGACAAAATCCGGCGCGGGGTTGCCGCAGCGGTTTGGCTGTGCAGCGACCTTGCGGTGTCGGCGGCTGGCTTGCCGGTGGCGCGGGGCTGCGCCTAGTCTGTTGCCAAATAGCGGAGGAATTTCCATGACCAATACGTCGCAATCACTGTTCGAGCGGGGCATGAAAGTGCTGGTGGAGGGCGTGTCCAGCGCCTCGCGCGGGCCGGCGACCTTTGGCGGTGCGCCGCGCTATATGAGCCACGGCGCGGGCGCGCGGCTTTATGATGTGGATGGCCGCGAATATATTGACTGGATGATGGCGTTTGGCGCGCTGCCGTTGGGGCATGCGCATCCGAAAGTGGTGGAAACCGTCAGCCGTGAAGTGGCGCGAGGCACGCATTTTGCCACCGCGCTTGAGGTCGAAGTTGAGGTTGCCGAAATTCTGGTTGGCCTGCTGCCGCATGTTGACAAGGTGCGCTTTGCCAATACCGGCACCGAAGCCTGTATGGCGGCGTTTCGGTTGGCGCGGGGCCATACGGGCCGACGCAAGATCATCAAGTTTGAAGGCCATTATCACGGTTGGGCCGATAATATCTTGCTGAACACCAACCCGATGCCGATTGCGGCGCTGGGGCATCCGAATGATCCGATCCGCATCTGCGACAGTTCGGGGATTCCGCCCGAGGCGCAGGCCGATACCGTGGTCTGTCGCTGGAATGACTTCGAGGCGTTAGAGCGGGTGATGGCGCTGCATGGCCGCGACACGGCTTGCGTTGTGACCGAAGGTGTCATGTCGAACATGGGGGTTATTCCGCCTAAGCCGGGCTATCTTTTGCGGATGCAAGAGCTGTGCCAGCAGCATGGCGCGTTGTTTTATCTGGATGAAACGGTAACCGGGTTCCGGTTGGCGGCGGGGGGCTGCGCCGAATTGTATGGGCTGACGCCCGACATCGTCACCTATGGCAAGGCGCTGGGCGGTGGTCTGCCGATGGCGATGATTGGCGGGCGGGCCGAGATTATGGCCGGGCTGGAATGGGGCAAGGTTTTGCATTTTGGCACGCATAACGCCGGTCGCTTGGCGCTGCATGTGACCAAGGTGATGCTGGAAACCATGTTGGCCGACAATCAGTCGGGCTTTCGCCGCATCAAGAACCTTGGCAAGGCGATGGCCGACGAGGTGCGCAAGGTTGCCAAACATTCCAACCGGCACAAGATTGTGGTGCAGGGGGTGAACTCGATGTTCCAGATCTTTTTCACCGATCTGGACGCGGTGACGGATTACCGCGATTTCTGCGGCCATGTGGATCGGGCGAAGTTCCGCGATTTTGCGCTGCGGCTGATGGACAAGGGCATTTACATGAACCCGTCGGCGACGCTGCATTCATTGTCATCGGTGGTGCATACCGAGGCGGATATTTCCGCGACCGGCGCTGCGATTGCTCAGGTTTTGGATGAAATGCCATGAAGATCGGGATCTTGGGCGTAGGCCATCTGGCCGAATATCTGGTGCGCGGTGCGCGCGGGGCCGAGTTTGTGCTGGCACCGCGATCGGCCGAAAAGGCGGCGCGGTTGGCGGCGGCCTATGGCTGCACGGTGGCCGACAGCAATCAGGCGGTGGTGGATCAGTGCGACAGGGTGCTGGTCTGTCTGCCCGCCGCTGAAGGCTTGGCGATTTTGCAGGGCTTGCGGTTTCGCGCCGGGCAATCGGTGTGTTCGGCAATGGCGGGGGCGGGGCTTGCGCCGTTGCGGGCGGCGGTGGCGCCTGCGGCCGGATTTTGTTCGATGATGCCGGGCTTTGCCAATGCGTTTTCGGCGGGGCCGTCGCTGCTGTATCCGGCGGATGCCGAATGGGCGGCGTTTTTGGCGCAATGCGGGCCGGTGCATCAGTTGGACAGCGCCGAGGCTTTTGAAACGGCGGCGGTGTTTGGTGCGATGTCGGGCGCGTCGATCTTTCTGCTGCGGCATTTGACGCAGTGGTATGAACGGCAGGGCTTGCAGCCCGATCTTGCGCGCCAGCTTGTGGCGCAGACCTTTCGCGGCAATGCCGAGGTGCTGTTGCAGGCCGATGCCAGCCTTGATGCGATTGCCAAGGGGGTGACCACCCCCGGCGGCATTACCGAACAACTGGTTGCCAGTTTGAACGCGGACGGTGCCTTGGCCGCGTGGGATAGCGCGATGGATGCCGTGCTGTCGCGGATGGTGCCGGGGCGTTAAGGATGGGGGCGTTAGGGGCGGCCTAGCTTAGGCTAAGGCCGCCTTCTTGTTGCAAGAACGCGACAACGGCGTCGACTCCGGTATTTTTGCGCAGCTGCGCCATGACATAGGGCCGCGCGCCACGGGCGGCTTTGGTATCGGATTCCAGCAAGGTGATATCGACGCCAACATAGGGGGCCAGATCGGTTTTGTTGACAACCAACAGGTCCGATCGGGTGACGCCGGGGCCGCGTTTGCGTGGAATGTCCTGCCCGGCGGCGGTGTCGATGACATAGATTGTCAGATCGGCCAATTCGGGGCTGAAGGTGGCGGCAAGATTGTCACCGCCGGATTCGATCAGCACCAGATCCAGATCGGGGAAGGCGCTGCGCAGATCGGCGATGGCGGCAAGGTTGATCGAGGCATCTTCGCGGATCGCGGTGTGCGGGCAGCCGCCGGTTTCAACGCCGCGGATGCGGTCGGCGGGCAGCACTTGCGCGCGGGTCAGATAATCGGCGTCTTCGCGGGTGTAGATATCGTTGGTGACAACGGCCATCGAACAACGTTTGGCCAGCGCCGCGCACAGCTTTTCGGTCAGGGTGGTTTTGCCCGCGCCAACCGGGCCGCCGATGCCAACGCGAAGGGGGCCGTTGGGGCTTTGGGGAAAAGTGGTCATGTGCGGAAGATCCTTACGTCCATGGTTTCGTGGCGCATCGCGGCAAGGTCGGCGCCAAAGCTGGTGCTGGATAGCGCCGAAAGCGGCGTTGCGGCGAAGGTTTCGGCCAGCGCGGTGATCTGGGGGGCAAGGCGGGCCAGAATGGTTTGGCCTTCGGTCTGGCCCAAGGGGATGAAGCGCACGGCAGCAGAGGTTAGCTGGGCGGCAAGGCCCTGCAGCCAAAGGGTCAGCACTTCGGTCGTGGGGACGCGCAGGGCGGCGGTGGCGTGGCCGACGGCCAGCGGATAGGGCAGCGGCGGGGTC
>JAHEDL010000467.1 GCA_024641255.1 Pseudorhodobacter sp. | reverse complement strand
GCGGTGGGAACCGCTTCGGA
Source organism: Pseudorhodobacter sp. (assembly GCA_024641255.1). Taxonomy (GTDB): domain Bacteria; phylum Pseudomonadota; class Alphaproteobacteria; order Rhodobacterales; family Rhodobacteraceae; genus Cypionkella. Next base: position 3,992 of record JAHEDL010000467.1, on the reverse strand, counting down.
CCCTTCGACATCGGTGACGAGCGTGGACAGATCGTCGTCGATGAAGTCGACAAGGGTTTTGCGCAGATCGTCCAGATTGACCGAGCAGGCCTTCATGACGCGGGCGGCATCAGGCTCGTCGATCAACGACAGCAGCAGATGTTCCAGCGTGGCCAGTTCGTGACGGCGGGCGTTGGCAAGCGCCAGTGCGCCGTGAATGGCTTGTTCAAGCGTGGTCGAGAATGATGGCACTTTGTTCGTGCTCCTGTCCTGCGGGTCGGCTGGGCCTGGGCCCGATCCAACCATGGCCTCATAAAGTAAAGGATCGGTTTTATTTGCCGATCTTCAAGCCCTATTTCGGCAAGATTTCGGTTTTTCCCGGTTCCCGCACAAATTGTGAAGAGCGGGGCGGGGCAGTGGCCTAGAATTTGTCCTTGAGGGCGCGGATTTTGGCAAAGGTTTCGGCGTCAGAGGCGGTGGCAAGGCCAAGCGCTGTCTTGATGTAGGGGTTGTGGGCGCGAAGAAAAGGGTTGGTGGCCAATTCGCCCGACAGGCGCGAGGGCACGGTGGGGCGGCCTGCGGCGCGGGCGGCGGTAACGCGGGTGATGCGGGCCTGCAGGGCGGCATTATCGGGGTCGATGGTGGCGGCAAAGCGCAGGTTCGAGGCGGTGTATTCATGCCCCGAGCAGATCAGGGTTTCGGGCGGCAGTTGCGCGAGTTTGCACAGGCTGTGCCACATTTGGTCTGGCGTGCCTTCGAACAGCCGACCGCAGCCGCCGGCCATCAGGCTATCGGCGGTGAAGGCAAGGCCAGAATCGGGGAAGTAGAATGCGATATGGCCGACGGTGTGGCCGGGCACGTCGATGACATGGCCGTATTCGCCGCCGATCTGCACCACATCGCCTTCGATCAGCCCGCGGGTCAACGGTGGCAGGCGGTGGGCGTCGGCCTCGGCGCCCAGAATGGCGGCAGAGGTGGCTTCGACAATCGTCGCGACGCCGTCGATGTGGTCCCAGTGGTGGTGGGTCAGCAAGATCTGATCCAGCGTCCAGCCGCGCGCGTTCAGTTCGGCAAGGATCGGCGCGGGTTCGGGGGCGTCGATCAGGGCGGTGTCGCCCGAGGCTTCGTCATGGATCAGATAGGCGTAGTTGTCTTTCAGGCAGGGGATGGTGACGAGGGTAAGGGACATGGCACTGCCTTTCAAAACCGGATGGCGGCAGAGTGGCGCAAACTGGGCAGGGCTGCAATCGGCGGATGGCGGTTGGGTTGCTTTGGGTCATGGCGTTGGCGTGGCTTCCGGGTATGATCGCGCGAGTCTGACGGCAAGGAGCCGATCCCGCGATGCATCTTGATGTGCTTGATCTGCGTAACTTCTACTATCGCACCCAGTTGGGCCGCGTGGCGCAGCGGGCGATCCGGGATCAGGTGGTTGCGCTGTGGCCACCGATGGCGGGGCAGACGGTGGCGGGCTTTGGGTTCGCCGCACCGCTGTTGCGGCCTTATCTTGCGGATGCGCGGCGGGTGATTGCGCTGATGCCGGGGCCGCAGGGCGTGATGCCTTGGCCTGCGGGCATGGAGAATGTGTCGGTGCTGTGCGAAGAAACCCTGTGGCCGCTGGCAACCGGGTTTGTCGACCGGCTGGTGCTGATGCATGGGCTGGAAACCTCGGAAAATCCGACGGCGGTGTTGGAAGAGGCGCATCGGGTGCTGGGGCCGGGGGGGCGGGCGCTGTTTGTGGTGCCCAACCGCGCCGGACTTTGGGCGCGACGCGACGGCACGCCGTTTGGCTTTGGCCGACCCTATTCGGGGGGGCAGTTGGAAGTGCAGCTGAAGAAACATGGCTTTACCCCAGAGCGCAGCATGACATCGCTGTTCGCGCCGCCGTCGGAAAGCCGGTTCTGGTTGGGCACGTCGAATTTCTGGGAAAATTTTGGCCGACGGCTGCCGTGGTTGGCGGGCGGGGTGCTGATGGTCGAGGTGAGCAAACAGGTCTATGCGCCGACACGCGGCGGCTTGGGCGCGGTGGTGCGCCGCCCGCTGCGCGCGCTGGAGGGCGTTGGCGCGCCGGTACCGACGCCTTAGGCTGGGGGCGGTTGACGGGGATTGTCTACTGCGGGCATTAGCGTGCAGGGCGTGCGGCTGGCACACACGCAAGGCAGGCGCAGCGCCGTGCCAAGCTGGCGGTTTTGTGTAAGGCTGCGGGGCCGGGCAGTTGGTTTGCGCAAGTTTTGTTGAGATCGGGCTGCACATCGCCCGCAGTTAGGGCGCGCGGGCAAGCTGGTGCTTGCAGTGCAGGGGGGCAACGAATGCCACGCGTGTTTGGTTTTGCCGTATCGGGTGGTGGTGGGCTGGACTTAGGTGCGGCCGCATAGGTCGGCGTTGCGCTGCGACGGCGCGTGGCGAATGCAGGGGGCACTTGCCATTACGCGTCTTGTCCAAGAGATCGCGCCCGGTTGCGCCAAAAAAAAACGCGATGTTTGTTTGGCTTTGGCGCGGCGGATGGAGGTAACCTGGTGCCAGACTTGCTTTGCCGAGGGCAGGGCGCTCGCGCTGGATGGCGTTGGCCTTGCAACCACGTATTTGGGGCGGCGGGCGCTGTGACCTTGCAAGGGGCGGTCGGTCGCGGTGCGGGGATGAAAAAGCCGCCTGTTCCGGTCATTGCCTGACGATAGTCAAGGTCTGTGTGCGATGGTTTTGAAGATGTTATGGCGGGGGGCGAACCTGCGGCCCGGAAGTTGTGTCAGAAGGCGAGATTTTCTGTAAGGCAGTCTGCCATGGTCGTGGCGTAGCCAAGCGTCGGCTGTGACGGCGCGCATTGCGCTTGTGGCAGGATCAGGCCAGCGCCGGAGTATAGGGGGTGCCTGCAGTGACGGCGGCTTGGTTGGCGAAGAAGTTCAGGTCGGCGGGGTCAAAATCGCTGATGCCAGAAAGATGGATCGTCATATCGAAACTGGCATCGTTGGCTTTGCTAAGGTGAATTTCGGTGAAACTGCCGCCTGGGTCGGGGGTGACCACGATGGTCAGATTGGCGGCGTCTTCGGGGGGCAGGATCAGCGCGAGTTGGTCTTCCGCCGGGTTGAAATCGGTGACGGGCAGAATATCGGGGCCGCCGGTGCCATCGGCTTCGACCGCCAGCAGGTCTTGGCCGCTGCCAAGGCTGACAAAGGCGTCGTCGCGGCTGTGGCTGCCGGCCTGACTGATCACGGTATCATCGCCCGCGCCGCCATAGCTGTGGCTTGTTAAACCATAGACCTGCAACAGATCGTTGCCGTCATCGCCGTAGAAATCCGAGGTGCTTTCAAAGCTGTCATGGCCGATGACGGTATCGTCGCCCGCATCGCCATAGGCGAGGGCGTAGCCCGCATTGCCGGTGCCATGTGCGGCAATAACATCATTGCCGTTGCCGCCGCCCAAGCTGCTGGCGCCGGTGATGGAATCGTCGCCCTCACCGCCGTAAAGCTGCGACACGCCTGACAAGGTGTCGTCGCCCGCATCACCGCTGACGCGGTAGCCGTCGCTGGTTTGCGCGTAGTCATTGCCGTCGCCGCCGAAAAGCTGATCAAAATGGGCGTTGTTGGTCAGGGTGTCGTTGCCCGCGCCGCCAAAGCCCACCGAAAATTCGCCACCGATGGTCAGACGATCTTCGCCGTCTTCGCCGTAAAGCGTGGCGTGGCCGTGGCTGACCATCTGGTCATTGCCAGCCCCACCATGGGCGTGAACGTAGTCTTCGGCGCTGACCACATCGTCGCCAGAGCCGCTAAAAAGCTGTGCGCCATCGCAACCTGTCAGTGTGTCATTGCCGCTGCCGCCTATGGCGTCGCAGGTATCAGAGGCGGAAATGTTGTCATTCCCGGTGCCGCCGTGTGCGACGGCGGTGCCCGAAACTGTCAGCAAATCGTCGCCGTCTTCGCCCCAGATCACGCGATGATCGTCGGTAAGAATGTCGTTGCCGGTGGTGCCGTGAACGTCGGTGTCGTCAACCGGCGGATCAGGGTCGGGGTGGCTGTTGTCGT
>JAHEDL010000456.1 GCA_024641255.1 Pseudorhodobacter sp. | reverse complement strand
GCAAAGATGCCGAGGCGCTTGCCAAGGAAATCACCGAAATGGGGCGCAAGGCAGTGGCCTTGCGGGCCGATCTGCTGATTGAAACGCAGGTTGAAAAGCTGATCGGGTCGGCGGTGCAGGGGCTTGGCGGGCCGCTGACGGTGCTGATCAACAACGCGTCGGTGTTCGAATACGACAACATCATGACCGCGACCCGCAAAAGCTGGGATCGTCACATGGAAAGCAACCTGCGTGCGCCGTTCGTGCTGATGCAAGGCTTTGCCGCGCAGGTGCCAGAGCCCGGCGTTGACAGCGCCGGAGAGCCGATTGCGCGCGGGCTGGTTGTCAACATGATCGACCAGCGGGTTTACAAACTGACGCCGGAGTTCATGAGCTATACCTTGGCAAAGATGGGTCTTTGGGCGCTGACCCAGACGGCGGCGCAGGCGCTTGCGCCGCAGATCAGGGTCAACGCCATCGGTCCGGGGCCGACCCTGCAAGGCGCGCGGCAAAGCGACAGCCACTTTGCCCGCCAACGCGCGGCGACGGTGTTGAAGCGTGGCGCAAACCCGGCCGATATCACCGCAGCGCTTGGCTTTTTCCTGGATTCGCCGGGGGTGACGGGGCAGTTGATTGCGGTTGATGGCGGCCAGCATTTGGCGTGGCAAACCCCGGATGTACTGGGGGTTGAATGAGCTTTGGCCAAGGGGCAACGACAAGTTGTCCACTTTTGGCGTTTCGTTCACACTCTCTTTACAATTATCCTGCTTTTTCAGATGTTTGCCAGAAGATAAAAAATTTACCAAGTAAAATCAGTTACTTGGTAAATTGCCTAAAAAATAGGCAAACCGGTGAACTGGGCTGAAAACAAGGGAATTTTCGCGGTTAAGAAAACTTCTCCGCAATGTTATCCACAGAAACCGTGGACAGCTTTGCCCTTGCTCTGGCGCGGGGATCGTTGCAGCACAAATGTAGAATCGATGACTCTTAGACTGGGCATTGCGAATGACCGAAGTGGCGCAAACGGGGCATGACGTTATTCAGGGATACCTGAAAACTTTGGACGGCAGTCCGGGTGTTTACCGGATGCTGAATGCCGCGTCAGAGGTGCTTTACGTTGGCAAGGCGCGCAATCTGAAGGCGCGGGTTTCGAATTATGCGCGGCCGTCGGGGCATTCCGGTCGGATCGCGCGGATGATTTCGGAAACCGTGTCGATGATGTTCCTGACAACGCGGACGGAAACCGAGGCGCTGCTGCTAGAGCAGAACCTGATCAAGCAGTTGAAGCCGCGCTATAACGTGCTGCTGCGTGATGACAAAAGCTTTCCCAACATTCTGATCAGCCGTGAGCATCCGTTTCCGCAGTTGAAAAAGCACCGCGGCAAGCGCAGCGAAAAGGGCAGTTACTTTGGCCCGTTTGCCAGTGCGGGGGCGGTGAACCGGACGTTGAACCAGTTGCAGAAGGTGTTCTTGCTGCGCAACTGTTCTGACGCGATGTTTGAAAGCCGCACGCGGCCGTGTTTGCAGTATCAGATCAAGCGCTGTGCGGCGCCTTGCACCGGCAAGATTGATGCGGCGGGCTATGCCGGGTTGGTTGCGGATGCCGAACGGTTTCTGGAGGGCAAGACCACCACGGTGCAGGCCAACCTTGCGGCCGAGATGGCGGCGGCGTCAGAGGCGATGGAGTTTGAACGCGCGGCGGCCCTGCGTGATCGGATCAAGGCGTTGACGCAGGTGCAGCAGGCGCAGGGGATCAACCCGCGTGGGGTGCCCGAGGCGGATGTCATCGCGCTGCATCTGGAAAGCGGGCAGGCTTGTGTGCAGGTGTTCTTCATTCGCGCCAATCAAAGCTGGGGCAACCGTGACTTCTATCCGCGCACCGGTGCGGGCGCGGATGAGGCCGAGATTTTGGAAGCCTTCCTTGCGCAGTTCTACGATGACAAGGAGCCGCCAAAGCTGATCCTGCTGTCGCATGGCATCGAGAACGAGGATCTGGTGACAGAGTTGCTGTCCGAACGGGCGGGGCGCAAGGTGGAACTTGCGGTGCCGCAGCGGGGCGAGAAGGCCGAGTTGGTGGAAAACGCCGCCCGTAACGCCAAGGAAAGTCTGGCGCGCAAGATGTCGGAAACGACGACGCAGAACAAGCTGCTGGCGGGCTTGGCCGAAGCGTTTGATCTGGATGCGCCGCCGACGCGGATCGAGGTTTACGATAACGCGCATATTCAGGGCAGCGATGCGGTGGGTGGCATGATCGTGGCGGGGGCGGACGGATTCCTGAAGTCGCAGTATCGCAAGTACAACATCCGGTCGGATGCCGGCAAGAACAGCGACGACTTTGGCATGATGCGCGAGGTGATGACGCGGCGGTTCGAGCGGCTGTTGAAGGAAGACCCCGAGCGCAAATCGGATGCCTGGCCGGACCTGCTGTTGATTGACGGCGGGGCGGGGCAGGTTTCGGCGGTGGCGGGGATTTTGGCAGAGCTGGGCGTGGATGATATTGCCATGGTGGGCGTCGCCAAGGGGATCGACCGCGATGCCGGCAAGGAAGAATTCTATCGGGTGGGCCAGCCGGTGATGGCGCTGCAGCGCAATGATCCGGTGCTGTATTTCATCCAACGGCTGCGCGACGAGGCGCACCGCTGGGCGAACGGGGCGCATCGGGCGAAGCGGGCGAAGGTGGTGTCGATCACGCCGCTGGATGATATTCCGGGGGTGGGGGCCACGCGGAAGCGGGCGTTGCTGGCGCATTTCGGGTCGGCCAAGGCAGTTAGCCGCGCAGGGCTTTCGGACCTGATGGCGGTGCCGGGGATTTCCGAGGCGATGGCAAAAGTGATCAACGACTTTTTTAGCACCAAGGGCTAGTGTCGCACTGACGGACAGCATTTTCCTATATAAATATCAATGGTTTATGTTTACGCATTTACCAGGCGTTAACTCAAGCAGCAATTGCAACGCTTGTGGCGGTCGTTCATGCGTTTGGCGATGTGATCGAGATCGCGCTGGGTGAACTGGCGCAGATCGGCCGCTTTGGGCAGAAACTGGCGCAGCCGGCCGTTGGTGTTTTCGTTCGATCCACGCGGCCAAGGGGCCTGGGGATCGCAGAACCAGATGTCGATCTTCATGCGGCGGGCGAGTTCGGGGTGGCAGGCCATTTCGAGGCCCCGGTCGCAGGTCAGGCTCCGTCGCAGAAAGGCGGGCAGGTCTTCATCTGGCGGGTAAAGCCTTCCACATCCGCCGCGGCCCCGTTGCCCTCCATCCTGGCAAGGGTGACAAAGCGGGTCTTGCGCTCGACCCTCGTGCCGACCGAGGAGCGGTTGGACGCGCCCTTGATCCTGTCACCCGCCCAGTGACCGGGGATCAGGCGGGCGTCGATCTTTTCGGGTCGATGAATAATCTTCAAGGATTCCGGGACGATGGCACTGCCGCCCCCAGACTTGCGCCCGATCCGCCGACCGACGCCGCGCCAGTGTTTGGCCTGGCGCAGGGCCTCCACCATCGCGGCCTTCAACCCGCCACGGGGCTGGGCGTAGATCGTCTCATGGCTCACGCGGGCCTGGCGGACATCGGGGTGCATGGCGCGGAGTGTCGCCGCGATCTGCTCGGGCGGCCAGCGGAATTTCACAAGGGGACGCCAGACGAAGCACCACAGCGCCCCGCCCTTGACCAGCTTGCGCCGGGGCCTGCAGCGCAACCGACCCCGCTCATCGGCGCGAAATCCCCGCTCGGGTCCGTGGCTCCCCGCATCCCCACGCGCCTCGGCAAACACGACCGCAGGTTCCGAATGGCCCAGATGATGAAACCCCATGACAACAACTCCCGAGGGCTCACAGAGCACTATGCTCCGCTCCATGTTGGAGACCGCCGCGCCTTAAGGTTTCAGCGCAAAACGCTAGGCGGAGTGGGGCGCATTTCAAGCCCCGTGGCGGTGCATCCGTGCACAGCCCAACCGCCGATTCCGCCCGTTGTCTTTGCCGTCAGACTTGGCACTGTTCGCCATCTTGTCAGGCTTTGAAAAGGATTCAGGAATGACTTTGACTGCGCTG
>JAHEDL010000448.1 GCA_024641255.1 Pseudorhodobacter sp. | reverse complement strand
TCTCGGCCCAAGACGGCGTGGCCTATCTTGCGCATGTCGGTGGGTTTGTGGCGGGCGTGGTGCTGACGGTGCCTGCATGGATCAAGCGCGGCGGCAAAGACTATTGGCAGAAAAACCAAGGCCGCCCTCCACATCCTGATGTGGAAAGCGGCCTGAGTAAATCGAACGTGCCACGGGTGCGGCGGCGCTAGGGCCGATAGGTTATTCGTCGCGGATGATTTTTTTCAGCGGCTCGAACAGCGGGTCGTTGGCGCAGATCAGCGCGCCTTTTTCCAAAATGTCATAGCCTTCGCGCACGGGCGCAACCATGCCGCCGGCTTCTTTCACCAGCAACAGACCGGCCGCGATGTCCCACGCGTGCAACTCACGCTCCCAGTAGCCATCGAAACGGCCAGCTGCAACATAAGCCAGATCCAGCGACGCAGCCCCCCAGCGGCGCAGACCGGCACAGGCAGGCATCAGGCGCGCCAGATCGCCCAGCATGGCGGGCAAGGTCTTGTGTGCGCCAAACGGCACACCGGTGGCGAATACGGCCTCGTGCATGTGGCGACGGCCAGACACGCGCAAGCGACGGTCATTCATCCACGCACCCGAGCCTTTTTCGGCCCAGAACATTTCGTCCTTGGCTGCATCAAACACCACGGCCGAAACGATTTCGCCCTTGTGTTCCAATGCGATAGACACAGCCCAATGCGGCATGCCGTGCAAGAAGTTGGTGGTGCCGTCCAGCGGGTCAACGATCCAACGGCGGGTTGGGTCTTGGCCTTCGGTTTCACCGGTTTCTTCGCCCAGCCAGCCATAGGTGGGGCGGGCGCCCATCAGATCTTCTTTGATGATCCGCTCGGCCTCGCGGTCGGCCTTCGAAACGAAGTCGCCGGGACCTTTGGTCGAAACTTGCAGGTTTTCCACCTCGCGGAAGTCTTTCACCAGCGCTTTGCCAGCGCGGCGTGCGGCCTTGATCATCAGGTTAAGGTTGGCGCTGCCTTGCATGTCGGACTCCGGGTCGGTCAGGTGCGGATGGGTCAGTTCAAGCTTGGGGGCATACACGCACAGGGGCAATAAGTGAAGGGGCAGGCTGCGGCCAAATTTCGGGCCGCAGATTCAGTAAAACTGCCGCAAAACGCGTGGCTTTGCGGCAGGGCTTTTCTTGGGCAACTTGCGTCAGTCGTGCGCAATCGGCGCCTGTCCGGGTGGCAAAACCCGCGGTGTGGGTTTGCGCAAGAACCACGCCAGCGGCATCGCGCAGATCGTGATGATCATCATCAGCTTGAAGTCATCAAGATAGCTGATCATCAACGCCTGCTGCGTCACCATGCCTTCCAACTGCTGCAGCGTCACCAAGTTCCGGCTGGGGCCTTGGAACATCGCCGTCAGTGTCGGGTTGAACATCGAAATCGACGCGCCCAGTTCGGAGTGGTTGATCTGCACATTGCGCGTCAGCATCAGCGTCACCATCGAAATCCCGATCGAGGACCCGATGTTGCGCACCAGCGAAAACAGACTGGTGGCATCTGCCCGGTAGACAGGTTCGATCGTGGCGAAGGCGATGGTGGACAGCGGAACGAACACCAGCCCCAGCCCCAGCCCCTGCAAAACGCCGGTCCAGATCACCGGCCCCGACCCCATCTGCGGTGAAAACCCGGTCATGAAGTAAAGGCTTGCCGCGGTCAGGATCAGACCGAACGAGACCAGAATGCGCGCATCAACCTTTTGCACCAGTCGCCCCACCATGATCATCGAAACCATGGTGCCAACCCCGCGCGGCCCCATCACAAGGCCGGTGGTGATGGTGGGATAGCCAAAGATCCGCGACAGCATCGGTGGCAGCAGCGCCAAGGATGCAAGCAAGATGATGCCGATCACGAAGATAAACACCAATCCCGTTGCAAAGTTGCGGTCGCGGAACATCCGCGGCTCTAGGAAGGGTTTGTCGGCCCCCAAGATGTGGATCACAAACACCCACATCCCGGTCAGGGTCAGAAACAGATAGACCCAAGTTTCGGTGGCCGAAAACCAGTCAACCTCGCCGCCACGGTCCAGCATCATCTGCAAGGCGCCGATGCCCAGTGACAGCATGGCAAAGCCAAAGAAGTCGAACCGACGCGGGCGCTTTTCAGAACGCGGCAGATAGGCTGCACAGCCCAGAAACGCGATGATACCAACCGGCAGATTGATGAAGAACACCCAGCGCCAGTTGAAGCTTTCGGTCAGCCAGCCGCCCAAGGTCGGGCCGATGATCGGGCCAACCATGATGCCAGCCCCCCACATTGCCATGGCCTGACCCGCCTTTTCGCGCGGGTTGATGTCCAGCAGGAAGGTTTGCGACAGCGGCACGATTGCCGCGCCGAAAATGCCCTGCAGCAAACGAAACATCACCATCGATGGCAGGCTCCATGCGATGCCGCAGGCCATCGAGGTGATCACAAAGCCAAAGATCGAAATCAGAAAGAATTCGCGCTTGCCGACGCGGTCTGACACCCAGCCTGTTGCGGGCGTCATGATTGCCGACGCCACGATATAGCTGGTCAGCACCCAGGTGATGGTGTCTTGGCTGGCACCAAGATCGCCGGTCATCGTGGGCAGAGCCACGTTGGCAATCGTGGTGTCCAGCACCTGCATGATGGTTGCAAGCATGATCGACAGGGTGATCAAGCCCTTGTGCGGCACCTCTGTCGGGGCCGTTGCGGCGGCGTTCATCGCGGACCTACTTCAGAAAGCCGGGCAGCAGGTCTGACAGCGACCGATGCCGTCCGGTATCCACCGCCACCCGCGCGCTGATGCCAGAGGCCATACCAGCCGCCTCTTCCGGGTGCACAAGCCGCAGCTTCACCGGAACCCGTTGCGTGACTTTTACCCAGTTGCCGGTGGCATTCTGGGCAGGCAGCAATGAAAATTCTGACCCGGTGCCCGCGCCGATGGCTTCGACCACGGCTTCCAGTTTTTTCGATGCATCGACGTCAAAGCTGACTTCGGCAGGGCTGCCTGCCGTGATGCCTTCAAGCTGGGTTTCCTTGAAGTTGGCATCGACCCAAACGTCGCCGGTTTGCACCAGCACAAACAGGCTTTGACCAGCCGAAACCATTTGGCCGGGCTTGAACGACGAGGCTTGGTAAATCACCCCATCGGCCGAGGCTTTGACCACCGCATTGGCCAGATTGTATGCCGCCTGATCGCGGGCAATCAGCGCGGCCTGAACTGCAGGATGTGCATCGGTAGGGGTCTCTGGGTTGCCGCCAATCGCCGCCAACGCCATCGCAACCGCTTCTTTTGCCAAATCGCGCTTGTCCAGCGCGGCGCGTTCGGCGTGGCGGGCATCGGTCAGCTTTGTATCGGTGGCGACGCCTTTTGCGCCAAGTTCTTCCTGACGCACCCGCTCACCGGTCTGATAATCCGCCTCGTCATTGGCAAGCTGCAGTTGCACCTGCGCGGTTGTGTAGGCCAGTTTCAACTGTTCAACACTGATACGGGCGGCGCTGACGGCAGCTTCGGCTTGGGCCTGTGCCAGCCGGAACGGCACGGTATCAACCTGAAACAGCACATCGCCTTCTTTGACTGTCTGGTTGTCGGTCACCAGCACCTTTTCGATACGCCCGGCGACCGACGACGCCACGGAAATGCGCGCCTGATGCAAATAGGCGTTTTCGGTTTCTTCATAGCGCCCGCCCATCAGCCAATAGCCGCCCGCCGCGACTAAAAGCACAAGCGGGCCGGCAATCATCAGCCCACGGCGTTTCTTGCGCGGCGCTGCAACCGTTATCGGGGGATTGGTAGAGGTAGCGGTCATTTCGGTTCTTTCATCTCGTCACAGGTGGGCGGTTCGCCCGAACTTGCGGATAGGGTTGTGATTAGGGTTGTCAGCCCCGAAAGCAGGGCGTTCTTGGCCTCTGGGCTGAACGCCTCAAGCGCCTCGTCATACACCGATGCGGCAAGCGCCTTCATTTCGGCCTCGGCGGCGCGGCTGCGTTCGGTGGGCACAATCATCTTGATGCGGCGGTCGGT
>JAHEDL010000446.1 GCA_024641255.1 Pseudorhodobacter sp. | reverse complement strand
ATCACCCTGTTTGATGGCACCGGTGTGGCGCTGCAAGATCTGGTCGTGGCCGATCTGGCGATGCGCCGCGCGCTGGCGTCCGGGCGTGGTCTGGTTGTCGACTACTGAAACTTTGCACAATGGGAAAAGGGGCCGGTTTATCCGGCCCCTTTTTCTATGCGCTGGTTGCAGTGCCTTAGCGGCGCGGCCATTCAGTATCTGGGTCAATTGGGAACACCGGGCGCGGCATATTCTTGAAATCGAACCGTGTCAGCACCGGCGAGGTGAGGCCGGGCGCATCCACCTCTATCACTTGGGCGGGGGCGAAAAATTCGTCAAATCCGGCACGGAAATGGCCGCGAGATTTCACCACCACAGCGCGCGCTTTGGCTATATTCAGCCCCATCATTTCAAGAAAGATCGGGTCCGCGCATTGCGTGCGGATTGAAATGACCACCACCTGAATCCCGCCAAGATCCAGCAGTGCCGAAGCCCCAAGGTTCATCCGGCGCCCGGCATAAAAACCGCGTCGCCCAACGCAATCGCCGTCGTGAATGGCAACCACCCGGGCATCGGCTTCGAAGCGCTGCGAAAATTCATCCGGTGGCACCCGGTTGAACACTGCCCTGAACCGCGCGTTCTGTCCCAAGCGATGCGCTTCGGCAGCCAGATTTGGGTCGTTGATCACGCCAGCAATCACGCCCGAAACGCCGCGGGCATGCAGCGCTTGCAATATCCACATGGTGTTGCCATTGCCACCGCCACCGGGGTTATCGGCGACATCGGCCAGAATAACTGCGGGCAGGTTGGGGTTTTCAGTAACCTGCGCCACCCGATCAACGGCCTCTTGCAACGGGGTCAGGCGCGGCACAAAGCGTAGATGTTCCGCCCATGCCATTCGGGCGATCTTGTTGGCCACGTCTTGCGCGCTGCCATTGGCCCACCGCGCCGTAACGATGATCGCCATGCCGTTCTTTGGCGTGTCGCTATAGGCAAAGCCGCCAAGAACCGAGACATTGGCAATATCGCCGCCCACCAAAGCCTGGCCGTAGGCCATGATATCGGCATAGGGGCCGGTTTCTGTCAGCAATGTCACTGTGGGCGGGACCAATGGCAGGCGAATGAAGGCCACTTCTGGCTTCATCCCGGCCCACAATTCTTGCAGCAGCAGCGCCGCATCGCGGCCACGCTCCAGCATGTCGACATGCGGGTTGGTTTGATAGGCAACAATCACGTCGGCCAAGCGCACCATGCGGTCTGACACATTGCCATGCAGATCAAGCGTTGCGACCACTGGCACCAACGGCCCGACAATATCGCGGACGGCCTGAAAGATTTCGCCGTCCGGGTCGGCGTTTTGCGTTGTTATCATCGCGCCATGGTTGGAAATATACACCGCGTCCAGTGGCCCTGCCGCCAGCAACCTTGTGCGGATTTCCTGCATCGCGGTTTCAAAAAAGCCATGGTCCAGCGGGCCACCGGCTTCGACCAAGCCGACCAAAATAGGCGCCGGCATCCATTCAACCTGATTATCCATTTCGGCGGCAAAGCCCCGGATCTCGGTTGGAAGTTTGGGATCGGCGCTGTGCAGATCTTCCAGAATTTCATCACCCGCAAGATATACCCGTTTCAGGTAGTCTTCTTCGGTAATCACCGGGGCAAAGCGATTGCTTTCCAGCATCAGACCCAGAATCGCCACGCGGTGAATTTTTGATGCCGACATCCGACTGCCCCCGACTGTTTGCCTGTGTCCAAGATAGTCTTCCGGGCTGTCGCAGCGCCAATGCAAGGACGGTCTAAGCCGATGCGCCTGCGGCATGGTCACCAAAGCTTTGCCGCTACATGCGTTTACGGCATGACATCATTGGATTTCTGTATTCGTCACTGCAGTGCCAAGGTGAAATACTGCCGCAGAAAATCCGGCCCGCTGCCGGACGAAGCGAGGATGCGATGACCCACGGTATCAGGCCCTACTGGCAGAACTTCATTGGCGGGGAATGGGTCGATGGCGGCGATGGCGGCCGCATCACAGTGACCGATCCTGCCACCGGACAGCCGATTGCCGACGTGGCGCGTGGCACACCTGCCGATATTGATCGTGCGGTTGCAAGCGCCCGTGCTTGTTTCAACAGCCGGGTGTTGCGCGACATGCGCCCACATCGGCGCGGCGATTTGATGCTGGCAGTGGCGCGCGAGCTGGATGCCTGTATCGAAGAAATCGCGCTGCTGGAATGCCACGATAATGGCAAAACCCTTGCGGCGGGCAGGGCCGAAGTGGCGCTGACCCAACGCTATCTGACTTATTACGCCGGTCTTGCCGACAAGCTGGAAGGTCGCCAAATTCCGCTCGGCGATGGTTATATCGACTATACGCTGCATGAACCCTACGGCGTTTCGGCGCAGATTGTGCCGTGGAACGGGCCGCTGCCGGTCGGCGCGCGGTCGATTGCCTGCGCAATTATCACTGGCAACACTGTAGTGCTGAAATCGCCCGAGGATTCGCCGCTTAGCTTGTTTGTGTTGGCCGAAGCCTGTCAGCGCGCGGGGCTGCCTGCTGGGGCTGTTAACATTGTTTGTGGTTATGGCCATGATGCCGGGGCTGCCCTTGCGGCGCACCGTGACATTGACCAGATCGTGTTCACCGGGTCGGTTGCCACCGGCCAATCGGTGCTGCGCGCGGCGGTAGATCGTGTCGTGCCCTGCGTGATGGAGTTGGGTGGCAAATCGGGTGCGATTGTCTATGCCGATGCCGACCTGGATCGCACGGCGGCCAGCGCGGTGCGCGGCATTTTCAACCATGCCGGGCAGATTTGTTCGGCTGGATCGCGGCTTATCGTGCATCGGTCGATCCATGATGACCTGATGGCGAAGGTGCATAAGCTGGCAGCGCAGCGCAGCGTCGGTCCCGGTATCGAGGCCTGCGATATGGGTCCGCTGATCAACGCCAGACAATTGGATCGGGTCGAAGCGCTATGCCGCGCAGGTGTTGACGAAGGTGCGACGCTGCTGATGGGGGGCGCGCGGGTGCCGGGGATGCCGGGGCATTTCATGGCGCCGACAATCTTTACCAATGTGCGCCCCGATATGCGGATCGCGCAGGAGGAATTCTTTGGCCCGGTGCTGGTGGTGCTGCCATTCGACACGCCGGAAGAGGCTATCGCCATTGCCAACGGCACCGATTACGGACTTGCCGCCGGGGTCTACACCCGAGATCTGAAACTGGCACATTGGACCGCCGATCGGCTGGTCGCTGGGCAGATTTATGTCAACGAATGGTGGGCGGGCGGCATTGAAACCCCGTTTGGCGGCATGAAACGATCGGGCTATGGCCGCGAAAAGGGGCAAGAGGCGCTGCTGGGCTATGTGCAAACCAAGAACGTCGCGATCCGGTTGTGATGGCTATGGCCGCGAAATTTTCCCAATGGTTCAACGGCCGCTTGGCGGTCACAGCATGGAAATTGACGAATGTATGATCTGTTGTTGAAGGGCGGTCGGGTGATTGATCCGGCGCAGGGGCTGGATGCCACGCTGGATGTTGGCTTTCTGGACGGTCACGTTTCGGCAATCGCGGCCGATCTTGGCACGCAGGCCCGGATGACCCGCAATGTCGCCGGGCGCATCGTGACGCCGGGTTTGATCGACATGCACAGCCATGTTTACTGGGGGGCAACCTCGTTGGGGGTCGATGCCGAAACCATCGCCAAGCGCAGCGGTACCACCACTTTTGTCGATGCTGGCAGCGCCGGGGCGGGGAATTTTGCCGGTCTGCGCAAATTCATCGTCGAACCGTCCGCGCCGCGGATTTTGGCCTATCTGAACATTTCGTTCCCCGGCATCTTTGGGTTTTCCAAAAATGTGATGGTGGGCGAATGCGAAGACCTTCGGCTGCTTGACAGCCGCGAATGTCTGGCACTGGCGGAAAAGAACCTTGATCTGATTGTCGGTATCAAAGCGCGGGTCGGGGCCAAGGCAGGCGGCAATTCGGGGCTGGCACCGTTGCTGTTGGCGATCGAAGTGGCCGAAGAACTTGATCTGCCGGTCATGGCGCATATCGA
>JAHEDL010000435.1 GCA_024641255.1 Pseudorhodobacter sp. | reverse complement strand
GAAGGGCTGCTGCCGTCGCACTACGACCTGACGCAGTTGCAAACCGTCTATCTGGCTGGCGAGCGTGCCGACCCCGACACCATTCAATGGGCGCAAACCCATCTGGGTAAACCGGTGATCGACCATTGGTGGCAGACCGAAACCGGCTATGCGATTGCCGCGAACCCGATGGGGATCGAAGCTTTGCCGGTAAAAATCGGGTCGCCGTCGGTGGCGATGCCCGGCTTTGACGTGCAAATTCTGGATGAAGGCGGCCACCCGGTTGCTCCCGGCCAGTTGGGGGCGATTGCGGTCAAACTGCCGCTGCCGCCCGGCACGTTGCCAACGCTGTGGAATGCCGAAGAGCGGTTCAAGAAAAGCTACCTTCACCACTTCCCCGGATTTTATGAAACCGGCGATGCGGGCTATGTCGATGAAGATGGCTATCTTTACATCATGGCGCGCACTGATGACGTGATCAACGTCGCAGGCCACCGACTTTCGACCGGCGCGATGGAAGAAGTTCTGGCCAGCCACAAAGACGTGGCCGAATGCGCGGTGGTGGGCGTGGCAGATGCGCTTAAGGGCCAAAGTCCGGTGGGCTTTTTGTGCCTGAACAAAGGCTCAAACCGCCTGCATGCAGATGTGGTCAAGGAATGTGTGCAACTGATGCGCGACAAGATCGGCCCCGTTGCCGATTTCAAACGCGCCGTGGTGGTTGATCGGTTGCCCAAAACCCGTTCGGGCAAGATCTTGCGCGGCACCATGGTTAAAATCGCCGATGGCAACGAATGGAAGATGCCTGCGACAATTGATGACCCAGCAATCCTTGACGAAATAAAAACGGCTTTGCAGTCATTGGGTTACGCCAAGGTTTAAGCGGATAATTCTGCAAATTATCCCGCCGTTAACCATGATTGACACCTTGGGCAGCTAGACAAAGCCGCCCAAGGTTTTAACCTTGTCATATGGCAGTTTGCTTGCGGCCCAGATTGGTTGTTGCGTCGCGCACCCGCTTTGTGCAGTGGGTGACGCTGTGACACAATATTTGCCAGAAACCACGCCCTTCAATATGCCCGCGCTTGACCCGCGCGATGCGCCGACGCTTGCGCTCTTGGGCCATGATCTGCGCGCCACGTTGTCCGAAGTGATCGGCGGGCTGCGATTGATCGACCCCACGCCGCTGCCGCCGCAAACCCGCAACCAGGTTGCCCGCACCCGCGCCGCAAGCGAAGCCTTGGCGTTGCTGTTGGAACAGGCGTTAGAGCTGCTGTTGGGCGAACCACTGCAGGCAAACACCAGCGCCAGCCCGTTGCACACCGCCCGCTTGCTGCAAAACATTCGCCTGCGCTGGGGGGCGCGCGCGACAGAGCTGGGCCATGATTTCACCCTGAACACCGCAGCCGACCTGCCTGCGCAGTTGCCCCTGGATGCCGCAATTGTTGAACGTGTGCTGTCCAACCTGCTTGGAAATGCGTTGAAATATGCAGGGAAAGGCAAGATCACCTGCAATCTTGAAACCCACACCGACCGCAGTTTGCGCATCGTGGTGCAAGACGAAGGCCCCGGATTTTCCGACGCGACGCTGGCGCGGCTTTGGGCAAACTATGGCCGTGCCGACAGCTCTACCAAACCCAGCTCTGGGTTGGGTCTGCAGATTGTGCGCAACATGGTCGAACAGGTTGGCGGGCGGATCAGCGTCAGCAACCGTCCGCAGGGCGGTGCCGAAATTATCGTGCAGATCCCGTTGCCCGACGAAATCCCGAGCCCGCCCACCGCAGATACAGAGACGCCAAATCTGACCGGACTGCGCGTGCTGGTTGCCGATGATAGCGAAACCAGCCGTTTGCTGTTGCGCACGCTGCTGACGCAGCTTGGGGCCGAGGCAACGGTTGTTGCCGATGGATCGCAAGCGGTTGGCCGGATTGAACGTGAAACCTTTGACGTGCTGCTGATCGACATCGAGATGCCGCAGTTTAACGGGCTGGACGTTATTCGCCACATCCGCACCATGCCGGGGCCGGCCGCGGCACTGCCCATTCTGGCCGTGACCGCCTATTGGCTGCGCGACAACAAGGCGGCGATCACGGCGGCGGGCGCCGATGCAATCTTGTCAAAACCGGTGCAATCTGCGGCGCTTTTGGGTCAGGCGGTGCTACAGGCACGCCAGCACCATGCCGTTGCAGACCCGGTGACTGCGCGACAAAGCACGGCAAAGGCCGCCGATGGCTTGCAGCAATTGTTGCGCATGGCTGGCCCCACCGTCGCGGCGCAATTGTTGCAGCAAATGCACACCGATCTACGGCGGGTTGAACGCGGCTTGCTGGCGGCCTCGCACGGGCCAAACTGGCACGAATTATGCGCGCAAAGCCATGTCCTGATGGCGCTTTCAGGCACGGCGGGGGCCGACCGGCTTCATAGCCTTGCACAAGCGCTGAACAGTCTGGCGCAGGAAACCGCGCCGGATCGCGGCACCTACCTGTCGTTGTTGCCAGAGGTGCTGGAAGCTTTGGACACGCTTATCCATCAGATCGCCAGCCATTCGCCAACCACAGGAGCGACCCGTTGACCAAAACCGACGCGCCGATCCTGCTGGTGGAAGACACGCCTTCGCTTCAGCTTTTATACCGCTCGGCGTTGAACGCCGTCGGGCATCAGGTAATTGTTGCGTCAACTGCGGCCGAGGCGTTGGGCCTGCTGCGCGATGTGCCGGTGCAGCTGGTGCTGCTGGATCTGGTGCTGCCAGACCGGGAGGGGCTGGATCTTATGCAAGAGCTGCTGCAGCTTCGCCCCGACACGGCCGTGGTGGTGATGACAGCACATGGGTCGATCAACAAGGCCGTCGAAGCCATGCGCGCGGGGGCGCATGATTTTCTGGTCAAACCGTTCGACGAAACCCGCCTGTTGGCCGCGATTGCCAACGCAAAAACCGTGCAGCCCGGCAAGCACAGCCCGCGCAAAGCGGCTTCGTTGGCCGCCACAACCAATGCCGCCGCCAGCGGCACATTCATCGGGTCATCCACCGCGATGGCGCATATTCACGCCACGATAAATTCGGTCGCGCGGTCGATGGCGACAGCCTTCATCACCGGCGAAAGCGGCACCGGCAAAGAACTGTGCGCCGTAGCGGTGCATGACAACTCGCCGCGCGCCAATGGCCCGTTCATTGCGCTGAACTGTGGCGCAATCCCGCAAGATCTGCTGGAATCCGAAGTGTTCGGCCATATGAAGGGCAGCTTTACCGGCGCAATTTCGGACAAACCCGGTGCGGCGACGGCGGCAGATGGCGGCACGCTGTTTCTGGATGAAATCTGCGAAATGGCCCCTGCCCTGCAAACCAAACTGCTGCGATTTTTGCAGACTTCGACCGTTGTGCCGGTGGGCGCGACCCGCCCGCGCAAAGTGAATGTGCGGATTGTCTGCGCCACCAACCGCGACCCAATGGATGCGGTGCGGCGCGGTCAGTTCCGCGAGGATTTGTTCTACAGGCTGTATGTGGTTCCGATCCACATGCCGCCGCTGCGCGAACGCGGCGATGATGTGATCGAAATTGCCCAAGCCGCCCTTGCCCGCTTTGCCCAGGAAGAAGGGAAAGAGTTTTACGGCCTCGCTGCCGATGTCTGCACGCTGTTTCGCGCGTTGCCGTGGCCGGGCAATGTGCGGCAATTGTTGAACGTCATCCGCAACGTCGTGGTGCTGAATGACGGTGGGCTTGTGACCACTGAAATGCTGCCCGCTTCGCTGCAGTTGCCACACCCCGAAGTGCTGCTACCCACCCCCGCAGCCAGCGCCCCGGTTGAAAGCATGGCGCTGGATGCATTGTTGGGTCGCCCCCTGGCCGAGGTTGAACGCCTGCTGATCGAAGCCACTCTGGCGCGCCATAACGGGTCGGTTCCAAAAGCCGCGCGCGTGTTGGATCTGTCGCCCTCAACGCTTTATCGCAAGATAGAGGCGTGGACCAAACAGTAGCCCCGCCCGCAAACCTGCTTAGGCAAACTGTTCAACAATCAACCGCTCTTCCAGACCATGGCCCGGATCGAACAAAATCCGATGCCGGATT
>JAHEDL010000433.1 GCA_024641255.1 Pseudorhodobacter sp. | reverse complement strand
ACGGGCCGATTTTCGCCGTTTTCAAGCAATCCGGCCAGAATGGGCGCGGCCAATAGCCGCCCATCGCGCCATAAAGACGGCTGCGACAGCAAGGCAGCGCGCGGCAAGCCAAGGCTGCGCCAGAGTTTTGCCTGCGCAAGGCCATCCGCCCCCAGCGCGCGAATTTCGCAATCAGCGGGGGCATCGGGGCAGCGCCATCGGTTGTCCCAGACCTGCGTCGCGGCCACGGCGGGGCCAACGGCCTTCGCCTCACGGAAGGCCAAAAGGCGGGTGCGGTGGAACAGAAAGTGGCACCCGGCAAGCTGCGCGGATTTGCCCGCCTGAAGACGCGCCAGCAACCCCTGCAAGGCGGCCCCACGCGGACCATAAGGGGCCGGCGCAAGCCAAAGGATCAGCCGTTGTAGCAGCCGGCGTTGCAGTTCTGGCGGTTCGTCAAACAGCGCGGTGGCCAGCGTCACGATGCCGTGCGTTTCAGAAAGATGGCGCTGTGCGGCGGCATCGGTGACCGCGTCCAGCGCGCTGCGGGTTTGCAAAAGATGCTGCGCCACTTCGGCCAAACGTGGGGCACCAAGCCCCAAGGGCGCAAGCGTTTTCAAGGCTTTGCGCATTTTCACCCGATCAAAACGATCAGCATCGTTTGATGGGTCATCAACCCACGTTGCCCCAATTCCGCCCAGATAGCCGCGCAGGTCAGCGCGTGAGGCGGCAAGCAGAGGGCGCAGCCAGACAACGCCGGCTTCGGACCATGCCGGGGCCATTGCCGCCAGCCCGTCAATTCCGGCACCGCGCGCCAGCCGCATCAAGAATGTCTCGGCCACGTCGTCCTGGCTATGCGCCAGCGCCACGGCAGGCAGACCTTGCGCCTGCGCCCAAGCAGCCAAAAGCCTGCGGCGGGCAAGGCGGGCATTGTCTTGCAGATTGCCGCTGCCATCCCAGCCCTGCCAGCGCAAAGTATGGTGGGGCAGGCCCAAGCCGTGGCAAACGGCTGCGACCATCGCCGCCTCGGCCGCACTTTCGGCACGCAGGCCATGATCAACCGTTGCCACCTGCACCGCCAGCCCCGCCCGCGCCGCAAGGTGCAGCATCGCCATGCTGTCACCGCCGCCAGAAACAGCAAGGCCCAGAGGCTGCGTTGCCGCCGCCCCCAGGCCTTGCAAAAACCGGTGTGTCAGGCTGCCTACTGGCACCCCAACCCCTGCATCGACACCTGCGCATTGGTGGCGTGAACCGAACCGGGGAAGCGGCGACCGACTTCGGCCAAGGTCACGCAGGCATCCGGGGTTTGCCCAAGCGTGCCCAAAGCCTGCCCCAGTTTCAGCAGCGATTCCGCGGCGAACGGGCCTTCGGGCTTGCCCGAAAACGCATCCAGATAGGCGCGCGCCGCGTTTGCGGTGTCGTTCAACTGGGTCAAAGCCTCGCCCCGGTTAAACTGCGCTTCTTGCGTCAGCGGGCTGCCAGGATAGGATTTGGTAAAGGTATCAAAGAGGTCAGCGGCGCCGCGAAAGTCACCCTGACCGAGCACCGCCTTGGCCCGGTCAAAATCGTTCTTTTCGCCCATCGCAAGTTCGGGACCATCATCGGCGGGTGCCGCCGCCGCACCGGTGCTATCGGGAACCGTGCTGTCAAGCGTCGGGGCTGCGGCGGCGGTATCGCCCCCCAGCGCCGGGGTTTCCGGCAGATTCGCCGGATCGCAGCCTTCGGTCTGTTCGCACAGACGATATTCAATGTCGCCGATCCGGTTGGTGCCATCAGACACCACACGGTTCAGCCGCAGTTCGATCTCTTCGGCCTTGTTGGTCAGCTGCGTCAGTTGCGCTTCAATCGCATCCATCCGCTGCAACGCATCGCCGCCGCCAGCACCGCTTGCCGCCCCACCCGAGGCGACAAGCTCTGCTTTCAGATTGTTGAAATCGCCCATCAACAGGGCGAGTTCAGCTTTGATGTCGGCCAAACTCTGCGCCTTGTCTTGCGCCAGCGCGGGGCCGGACAGCAACGGCGGCAGAAAGGCAAGGCACAGAACCAGCCAACGCATCAGATCAAGCCCCCGTGCCCATCGACAGAACCGTCACAGCGCGACGGTTCTTGGCATAGCAAGCCTCTTCCGAGCAAACCTCGATCGGGCGTTCTTTGCCGTAGGAAATCGTGCGCATCCGGCTGGGGGCAACACCTTGGCTGATCAGGAAATCTTGCACGGCAGCAGCGCGGCGCGCGCCAAGTGCAAGGTTGTATTCGCGGGTGCCCTGTTCGTCGGCATGGCCTTCGATGATGATGGCATAGTCGGCGTTGGTTGCCAGCCACGACGCTTGGCCAGCCAGAATGCCACGGGCTTCGGGCGTCAGGGTGGATTGGTCAACCGGGAACAACACGCGATCACCGACCGACTGGTTGAAATAGGCGATGGATTTCGGGTTCGACGGGTCGCCCAGACCATTGGTGTCAACAAAGCCACCGTTGCCGCCAGCACCGCCGTTGCCACCGTTGGCACCATAGCGGTCGGGGTTGTTACAAGCGGCCAGACCAAGGGCTGCCACCAGTAAAAGGGCTTTCGGAAGAAGTGTCATGCGCGTTTTCCTTTTCTTATTGGGCTCGATTGCGCCCTATATAACAGCTTTGCGCCGCCGATGGAATCGGCGGCACGCGAATTATCATTGCAGAAGTGGCGACCAAGCCGGGTCTGATGCCGGGCCTTCGGTGGGGATCTGCCGCAGGTTGCGCCCAGAGATATCAACCGACATCAAGCCAGCCTGCCCGCCCGCGCCTGCGCCTTCGCGGGTGAACATCACCACGCGGCCGTTCGGTGCCCAGGTCGGGCCTTCATCCAGGAAAGAGGCGGTCAGCAAGCGTTCTTCGGTGCCGTCGGTCAGCATCACGCCGATGTGGAAGCGGCCTTCGTTTTGCTTGGTGAAGGCGATCATATCGCCGCGCGGCGACCAGACCGGAGTCGAATAACGGCCCTTGCCACCAGAAATCCGCACTGCCTCGCCGCCGCTGGCTGACATGATATAGACCTGCTGGGTGCCGGAACGGTCGGATTCGAACACGATCTGCGACCCGTCGGGCGAATAGCTGGGCGACGTTTCAATCGACGGCGCGTTGGTCAGCTGCCGCATTTGGCCCGACCCGATGTCCATCGCGTAGATGTCGGTATTGCCGCCTTGTTCAAGGCTGAACACCACGGTGCTGCCATCGGGCGAGAAGCGCGGTGCGAAGGTCATCGTGCCGGGCAGTTCGCCAAGATTGCGGGTTTGCAGGCTTGCCACGTCCATCAGGTAGATCGACGGAAAGCCCGAAGCGTAAGAGGTGTAAAGAATGCGGTCGCCTGCGGGCGAGAACCGCGGCGCCAGCACGATCGACGAACTATCCGTCAGATATTGGATGTTGGCGCCATCGTAATCCATCACGCCAAGCCGCTTTTGGCGTTGGTTCTTCGGGCCGCTTTCGGCAACGTAGACGACGCGGCTGTCAAAATACGGGCCTTCGCCGGTGATGCGCGAATAGACGGCATCGGCCACCTTATGCGCCATGCGCCGCCAGGTGCCGGGGGTGCCGGCAAATTGCAGGCCATCGCCCAAAGGCGCACCGGTGAACACGTCATACAGCCGGAACTTCACAACGATGCGGTCACCGCCCGCCTGCACCGCGCCGGTGATCAGGGCTTGGGTGTTGATCGCCTGCCAGTCAGGATAGGCAATCGGCGCATCAAACGACGTGATGCGGCTGATGTACGCGTCTTTCGGGGTTTCCACGAACAGGCCGGTGCCCGCAAGGTCTGCCGCCACCACCCGCGCGATGTTGGTGGCGTATTCACCCGCACCGCCTTCGTCGATGAAGTCCGGCACCGCAAAGGGCATCGGTTCGATCACCGGGCTGTCGATGTTGATGGTGATTTCGGCCTGCGCCGGCAGCGTCAGCGCCGACAGGCCCAAAAACACGGCGGCGGATAGGGTTTTCAAACTGTGCATCTGGTCCTCGTTTGACACGGGCGTCGTTTTTGGCCTGCTCTGGCCTGTTTTCACGGTTTTGGCTGCTTTCGCGGCGCAA
>JAHEDL010000415.1 GCA_024641255.1 Pseudorhodobacter sp. | reverse complement strand
CGGGCGCGACTGGCGGCAAGCCTGATGCGAATAGGCCCCAAGTTCGCCCTGAAATGCGATCCGCCCGGTCATTTATCGCCCCTCTGTCGTAAAAACCCCGCTAAAGGGGCCACCCATCGCGCTACTACACCTTGAAAGAGGGCGGGGGAAGCGGGTAGATAGCCGCAAATCAAGTTCCGGCGATGCAGCCGCAAGGAAGGCGCGACATGTTCGACACGATGACATTGACCAAGGTGACCGGCGCAGTCTGTGGCTCGCTTCTGGTTTATCTCTTCATCTCTTGGGCGGCCGAGGGGCTGTATACCACCAGCGTTGAAGGCCATGGCGGCGAAGAAGTGGCGCAGGCCTATAGCATTGACACCGGTGCGGCCGAAGGCGGCGAAACCGCTGCTGCTGCCGAAGGCCCGGCTTTTGCCGACGTGTTCGCAACCGCAGATGTTGCAGCCGGCGAAAAGGTGTTCAAGAAATGCGCCGCTTGCCACAAGGTTGATGGCAACAACGCCACTGGCCCGCACCTGAACGGTGTGGTTGGCCGGGCGCGCGGTTCGGTTGAAGGCTTTGGCTATTCGGATGGCATGAAGTCGGTTGCCGACGCCTGGACCCCGGAACTGCTGGAAGCCTTCCTGACCAACCCGAAGGGCTATGTGGCTGGCACCAAGATGGGCTTTGCGGGCCTGCCGAAAGTGGAAGACCGCGCCAACGTGATCGCTTATCTGGCATCGCTGAAATAACTCCGGCGAAAACCGGTGCAATTGGCCGTCCTTCGGGGCGGCCTTTTTGTTTTTCAGGCTTTTCACGAATCGCCCACGCATGCTCACGCATTCGCGCCTTGTGGGGTTGCGGCGTTCCGATTTAGCATGTGCGGCAATGGTGCTGCGGCAAAAGCCGTGCGCAAGCGGAGGGTCAAGAATGGTGACGGGTGCGGTGACGGGTGCGGCGGATCGGCGGCCCTTGGTGGCGGGCTTGTTGGCGCTGACGGCAGCGGTGTTTGCCCAAGCGGCGCGCGCCGAAGACACAACGGTGATCACCGCGCATGGCATTTCGACCTTTGGCGATTTGAAATACCCCGCCGACTTCAAACATCTGGATTACGTCAACCCCGATGCGCCGAAAGGCGGCGAGATTTCGGAATGGGCGCCCGGCACCTTTGATTCGATGAACCCGTTTTCGGTGAAAGGTGTCGCGGGGGCGCTGTCTTCGATTTCGTATGAAAGCATCTTGACCGGCACCGCGGATGAGATTGGCGCGTCCTACTGCCTGATTTGTTCAACGCTGGAATATCCAGAAGACCGGTCGTGGGTGATCTTCAACCTGCGCCCCGAAGCGAAGTTTTCGGATGGCTCGCCGCTGACCGCCGAAGACGTGCTGTTCAGCTTTGAAACCTTCCGCAGCAAGGGGCTGTCGGATTTCCGCAAGGTGTTCAACGAACAGGTCGAAGGTGCCGAAGTGCTGGACGCCCACCGCATCAAGTTCACCTTCAAGCCTGGCGTGCCGACGCGGGATTTGCCGCAAGA
This sequence comes from Pseudorhodobacter sp., assembly GCA_024641255.1. Classification (GTDB taxonomy): domain Bacteria; phylum Pseudomonadota; class Alphaproteobacteria; order Rhodobacterales; family Rhodobacteraceae; genus Cypionkella. The sequence goes on along the minus strand of JAHEDL010000415.1, from coordinate 2,537 downwards.
TGTCGGCGGCTTGCCGATCTTGTCGAAGGCGCAATACGAAGCGCAAAAGCTGGATATGGAGGAAAGCACGCTGACGCCATATCTTGGCTCCGGCCCCTATGTGCTGGACAAGATGAAGCCCGGCGAGCAGCTGATTTTCCGCCGCAACCCTGATTATTGGGGCAAAGACCTGCCAATCATGCGGGGTCAGGCGAATTTTGACAGCATTCGCATCGAATATTTCGCAGATTCCATCCCGGCGTTCGAAGCGTTCAAAGGCGGTGCCTATACCTTCCGCGCCGAGAATTCGTCGAAATCCTGGGCCACGGGCTATGATTTTCCGGGCATCAAGGATGGCAGCGTGGTGAAGGCGGAACTGCCGTCGGGGGCGAAGGCCAACGGGCAGGCGTTCTTGTTCAACCTGCGCCGCGACAAGTTCAAAGACCCGCGCGTGCGCGAGGCGATCGGGCTGATGTTCAACTTTGAATGGTCGGACCAGACGCTGTTCTACGGGCTTTATGCGCGGATCAATTCAGTTTGGGAAAACAGCTGGCTGGCGGCAACAGGTGCGCCATCGCCGGAAGAGGCGGCGCTGTTGCAGCCCTTGGTGGATGCCGGCGATCTGCCTGCCGCCATTCTGACCGACCCGGCGCGGATGGCGCCGGTTTCGGGCGATAGCCAGCTTGACCGCAAGAACCTGCGCAAGGCGTCGGCGCTGCTGGACGATGCCGGTTGGCCGGTGGGCAGCGATGGCATTCGCCGCAACGACAAGGGCGAAACTCTGCGGGTGGAATTTCTGAACGACAACCCGTCGTTTGATCGGGTGATTTCGCCTTATGTTGAAAACCTCAAGGCGTTGGGGGTGGATGCCGAACTGGTCAATGTTGACCCGGCGCAGATGGAAAGCCGCACGCGCCCGCCGGTTTATGACTTTGATGTCATTACCGGAAATGCGCGGTCTGGCTATTTTTCGGGGTCGGACCTGAAGCAGTATTACGGGTCGGCCACGGCGGATGAATCTGTGTTCAACGTGATGGGGCTGAAATCGCCCGCCGTTGACAAGCTGATTGATGTGGTGATGGCGGCCAAGACCAAAGACACGCTGACGGTGGCCACCAAGGCGCTGGACCGGGTGCTGCGCGCCGAAGATTTCTGGGTGCCGCAGTGGTATAAAAACGTGAACACCGTCGCCTATTACGACATCTACGATCACCCCGCCAACCTGCCCCCCTATGCCTTGGGCGAGTTGGATTTCTGGTGGTTCGATGCCGCGAAAGCCGAAAAACTGAAAGCTGCGGGCGTGCTTAAATAAATGCTGGCCTATATCCTTCGGCGGCTGCTTTTGGTGATTCCAACGCTGTTTGGCATCATGGTGGTCAATTTCGCCCTGACCCAGTTTGTGCCGGGCGGCCCGTTTGACCAGATTGAAGCGCGGCTTCAAGGCGATGGCGATGCGCTAGAGGCGGTCGGCAACACCTCTGGCAAGGATGCCGGGTCTGATACCAATGCCGACAAGGACAAAGGCTATGTCGGCGCGCGCGGCCTGCCGCCCGAATTTCGCGCCAAGCTAGAGGTCGAATTCGGCTTTGCCCGCTTTGTCTGCCCCGAAGGCTATAGCGGCACGCCGGTGCAGCAGGCGAAAGACTGTAAAAAGGAAATGATCCCCGCCACCGAACGTTTCTTGATCATGATGGGCAAATTCATCCGGTTTGATTTTGGCGAAAGCTATTTCAAATCGCAAAGCGTCGTTGGGCTGATCCTTGACAAGATGCCGGTGTCGATCACGCTGGGCCTGTGGTCGACTTTGATCGCCTATATGGTTTCCATCCCCTTGGGCATCCGCAAGGCGGTGAAGGACGGGTCAAGTTTTGATAGCTGGACCAGCGGCATCATCATTGCCGCCTATGCGATTCCGGGGCTGTTGGTGGCGGTGATGCTGTTGGTGCTGTTTGCGGGCGGGTCGTATTGGAAATGGTTTCCGCTGCGTGGCCTGACCTCGGACCATTTTGATCAGCTTAGCATGGTCGGCAAGGCGCTGGATTACCTGTGGCACATCACGCTGCCGGTGCTGGCCTCGACGATTTCGTCGTTTGCGACGCTGACGCTGCTGACCAAGAACTCTTTCCTTGATGAAATCCGCAAGCAATATGTGATGACCGCGCGGGCCAAGGGCCTGTCAGAGCGCCGTGTGCTTTATGGCCATGTGTTCCGCAACGCCATGCTGATCGTGATCGCAGGCTTTCCGGCACTGTTCATTTCGGTGTTCTTTGGCGGTAGCCTGATCATCGAAAACATCTTCAGTCTGGATGGGTTGGGGCAGCTTGGCTTCAAATCGGCGGTCGAACGCGATTATCCGGTGGTGTTTGGCACGCTGTTCGCCTTTGGCTTGATGGGGCTGGTGGTCGGCATCCTGTCGGACCTGATGTATGTCTGGGTTGACCCGCGCATTGATTTCGAGCGGAGGGGCTGACGCGATGGCACTTTCGCCGCTAAATCAGCGCCGCTGGCGCAATTTCAAAGCCAACCGCCGCGCCTATTGGTCTTTGATGATCTTTGCG
>JAHEDL010000412.1 GCA_024641255.1 Pseudorhodobacter sp. | reverse complement strand
TAAGAACGAACTCTTTGCCGGAGTATCAAAGCTTTCTGCCCGGCGGCAGCAGCTTTCAACGCCTTACCGAATTTTTGTTCACCTATCTTGGCCATGAAACCGAAGTCGAAATCGCGCCGTCCTTGCCAGCCGATCAGATCAAGGGGGTGGTCTTGGGTAAAGGCGCCGCCTTGGGATGGACCGGCTGGCTTGCGCCACCCGCCGCCGATGCCGGCACCTACCGCTCTGATGCGGTTTTTGCGTCAGACCGCCGCTAAGCCTGATCTCATTAAGTCTTTCAAAGGATGAATAAAATGGCCGATATCAGCCTTGAGACAGTCGCCGGAAAGCTGAACCGCGTCGGTTATGATGCCTTTGTGCAATCGTTGCGGCACGCCAAGAACGAAGGCAATCGCAATGTCGAACTGTCGCATTGGCTGTTTCACATCGTGCAGAATCCGAAATCTGACGTCTCTGTCACCTTGGCGCATTTTCAGCTGGATCGCGCAAAGCTGCTGAAGGATTTGACGACGATCATCGAAGGTCTGCGCAAAAACGCCACCGAGATGCCGGCGATTTCCGATCAGTTGACCGATGTGTTGGATCGCGGCTGGCACTACGCAACGCTGCTGTTTGCCGAGGGGCAAATTCGCACCGGCCATGTCTTGGTCGCCGCCCTGAAAAACGCGGCTTTGCGGCGTGATTTGCTGCAAATGTCGAAAGTGTTTGGCGACATTAACCCCGATACACTGGTGAACGAGGCACGGGGGGCGTGGAAGGACAGCGACGAAGACGATATGCGGCCGATGGACGGCACCGGACTTGGCCGCGCGCAAGCCGGTGCGGGCGGGGCACCCACCGGCACAACCGCGTTGGACCGCTTTGCTGTGGATATGACGGCCGTGGCCACAAGCGGCAAGATGGACCCGATTGTTGGGCGGGATGAAGAAATCCGGCAAATCATCGACATCTTGCTGCGGCGGCGGCAAAACAACCCGATTCTGACCGGCGAGGCGGGTGTTGGCAAAACCGCGGTGGTTGAAGGTTTTGCACAGCGTTTGGCGTCGGGCGATGTGCCGCCCAAATTGCAAGGCACCAAACTTTACATGCTTGATCTGGGCCTGATGCAGGCGGGGGCCAGCATGAAGGGCGAATTTGAACAGCGCCTGCGCTCTGTCATCGACGAAGTGCAGGGCAGCCCGGTGCCGATCATTCTGTTCATTGATGAAATCCACACCTTGATGGGGGCAGGCGGGGCGGCGGGCACGGGTGACGCCGCCAACCTGCTAAAACCGGCGCTGGCGCGGGGCACCTTGCGGACGGTCGGCGCAACGACCTGGATGGAATACGCGAAGTATTTCGAAAAAGACCCGGCGATGACGCGCCGGTTTCAACCGATTACCATTGATGAGCCGTCTATCGACCGCGCCTGCTATATGCTGCGCGGCATTCTGGCACCGATGGAAAAGCACCATGGGGTGCGGATTTCTGACGAAGCCGTGGTGGCAGCGGTTAACCTTTCGTCGCGCTATATCCCGTCGCGGCAATTGCCGGACAAGGCAGTGTCGCTGCTGGATACGGCCTGCGCGCGCGTGGCAATCAGCCAATCCACCACCCCGGCGAAAGTGCAGGACCTAAAGGAAAGAATTGATGCACTGGCGTCAGAGATTGCAGCCAAAGAAGCCCAGCGCGATTTGGGCGAGGTGAACGAAGATCGCATTCGCGAAGCCAGCGCCGAAAAAGCCATGGCCGAAGAAAAGCTTGTTGCAGCCGAAACGATGTATCTGGCCGAAAAGGCGATGGTCAACGAAATCCTTGGCCTGCGCGGCGCGCTTTTGGGCGATGATGCCGACAAAGACAGCCTACGAGGCACTCTCGCCAGCAAGATGAACGCGCTGGAAGCCACCAGCCCCGATGACCGCATGGTCTACGCGCATGTTGACGAACAATCTGTCGCGTCGGTGATTTCAGATTGGACAGGGATTCCCGCCGGACGCATGGTTTCGGATGAGTTGAAAACCATCCTGACGCTGGCAGATCGGCTGAAAGAGCGGGTGATCGGGCAAGATCACGGGCTGGAAATGATTGCCAAGCGCATCGAAACCGCCAGCGCCAAACTGTCCAACCCGAACAAGCCGATCGGGGTTTTCATGCTGTGCGGCCCGTCGGGTGTGGGCAAAACCGAAACCGCGCTGGCGCTGGCCGAAGCGGTCTATGGCGGCGAACAGAACATCATCACCATCAACATGAGCGAGTTTCAAGAGGCGCATACCGTCAGCCTGCTGAAAGGCGCGCCACCCGGTTATGTCGGCTATGGCGAAGGCGGGCGGCTGACCGAAGCAGTGCGGCGCAAACCCTATTCGGTGGTGCTGCTGGACGAGGTGGAAAAGGCGCATTCTGACGTGCACGAGTTGTTCTTTCAGGTCTTTGACAAGGGCATCATGGAAGATGGCTCTGGCCGCTCGATCAACTTCAAGAACACTCTGATCCTGCTGACATCGAACGTCGGCACCGAAGTGATCATGGATATGGCCGAAAAAGGCGAAACCAAGCCGGATGTCGACGCGCTCTCAGAGGCTTTGAAACCCTCTCTTACGCGGGTTTTCCCCCCGGCGCTGCTGGGCCGCATCGTGACAATTCCGTATTTCCCGCTGTCAACCGACGTGCTTGCGGGCATCACCAAACTGAAACTGCGTGCCATCGTGCGGCGGATGAAGGAAAACCACGGCGCTGTCATGACGGTGCATGATGATGTTTTGGCACATATCGTTGACCAATGCCGCGACCCGGATTCAGGTGGACGGATGGTGGATAACATCATTACCAACACCATCCTGCCCGATCTGTCGCGCGAAGTGTTGGGCAGAATGGTGGCCCAAACACCAATGAAAACCGTGGATGTGGTGATGAAAGACGGCAAAATCGGCTACGATTTCGCCTGAACCAGCGCGTAGTAAGGCAAAGCGAAAGCCCCTTCATCTTGGCCTAAATATCCCCGCCGGAGGCATCCACCGAAGCAACGCAGCGTTCCCAGAAGTTTGGTCAGCGCCCCGCTAGGTCGGGCTGCCAAGCAAGGCTGCGATAACTTTCTGATAGGCCAAAACCTCTGGCGGGATAACCACCGCAGCCGGCGCAGACCCGCCGCTGCGGCCCATCTTTTTCTCGGCCCAATCCTTCACATAGGCAATGGTCTTGCCGGCAAGGAACGGGTTTGCGTTCACCACCCCCGCCCCCATCACGTCGCTGACCAGTTGGTCGTCCTGCGCGCTAAGCACCATATTCGCGCCCTCGGCCCCCAGGAAATGGCACAGATACAGCCGACCGGCGGTAATCTGGTGCCCGCGCGCGCGTAAATAGCTTTCGCCTTCGCGGGCAAGGGCTGTGACCATTTCGCGGCTGATCGTTGGGTCGGTGCGCAGCGCCAGCAGCGCCGTGCGATCCATCGTGCTGGCAAGGTCTGGCCGATACTGCGCCATCATCCGCAGCCAGGTGCTTTCAATAAACTGGCCAAGCCCCACGGCTGTCGACAGCGGGTTCGCTGCGTCGGCCTTGCCGCCGGATTCGACCCGGATGATCTGATCCACCAAAATCTCTACCGCCGAACCACCACCTTCGGCCACCGCCTCATCCCCAGCCACCAGCGGATCAACCGCCTCGCCGTTTTGATAAAGTTCGAAATGCAGGTGCGGGCCGGTCGATTGCCCAGTGGTGCCGATATAGCCAATCAACTGTCCGGCGGTCACGGTCTGGCCAACGGTCAACCCATCGGCAAAGGCGCTAAGGTGAGCATAGCGGGTTTCCAGACTATCACCATGTTTGATCTTGACCAGATTGCCATAGCTGCCACCGTCGCCCGCCATTTCAATCGTGCCACCGAAAGCCGCCATCACCGGCGTGCCGACGGGTGCCGCCCAATCCACACCTTTGTGCAATTTCAGCACCTTCAAAATCGGATGCATGCGCGGGCCAAAGCGCGAGGTCAGAACGCCTTTTGCAGGCGTTACAAAGCCCGCGCGCAGGCTGACCCCGCCGCCGCTGTCGCCGCCAGAACCTTGGCCAAAACAGGCGAAATCC
>JAHEDL010000404.1 GCA_024641255.1 Pseudorhodobacter sp. | reverse complement strand
GCTTTCAGGTCCAGCGGGATGACATCGCGTTCGGGCACAAACACCAAAAACCCCGAGGTCATCGGCGTAAGCCCGATGAATACCGCGATCATGCCATTGCCTTCGGGCAGTTTGGCGGCAATTTCGCCCTTGGGCTTGGTGGCGACCATGCCCACCGACCAATAGCCTTCGCGCGGGTATTCAACCAGACAGGTGCGTTCGAAGCTTTTTTCGGTCTTGGTAAAGAAGGTTTCGGTGATCTGTTTGACGCCAGAGTAAACCGACCGCACCACCGGCACACGATCGACCAGATCTTCGGCCTGCCGCATTACGGTGCGCCCGATCAAGCCGCGCGCCAGCCAGCCGACAACGGCGGTGACCACCAGAAACACCAAGACGCCAACGCCGCGCACCGGAAAGTTGGCTTCGGGGCCGAACCAATCCTTGATCAGCATTTCGGGTTGGTAACGCGCTGGGATCAGCGGCAGAATCCAACCGTCGATCCAGCCGATGACGCCCCAGACGACATAGATGGTCAGCCCGATCGGCAAAACCACCACCAGACCTGTCAGAAACGACCCGCGGAAAGCAGCAAACAACGAACGGCGGTGGTGGTGTATCGGCTCTGACATCAAGGCTCCTTGGTTAAGGCGAAGGTAGGCAGCAGCGCGCGACTACACAATGCCCCCCTATCCGCGTAGTGTAACGATTTCCCGCGCAATCGCCGCTGCAAGCCGCGCATTGTTCAAAACCAAGGCGATATTGCTGGCCAGCGAGCGGCCGTCGGTCAGTTCAAAAATGCGTTGCAGCAAGAACGGCGTCACGGCCTTGGCGGCGATGCCTTGGGCTTCGGCTTCGGCCAGCGCGGTTTCGATCACCGGCATGATTTCGGCGCGCGCAATTTCGGCATCAAGCGGAATTGGGTTGGCAACCAATTGGCCGCCCGGCAGACCAAGGCGGGTGCGCATCAGTTGCGATGCGGCGATTTCGGCGGCGCTGTCCATGCGCAGCGGCGATTTCAGCCCGGAAGAGCGCGACCAGAACGCCGGAAAATCATCTTGGCCAAAGGCGATGACCGGAACGCCGCGGGTTTCCAGATATTCCAAGGTTTTCGGCAAATCGAGGATGGCTTTTGCGCCTGCGGCCACCACGGTGACGGCAGTATCGCCCAATTCGGGCAGATCGGCGGAAATATCGAACGAGGTTTCGGCCCCGCGATGCACGCCGCCAATGCCGCCAGTGGCGAACACGTCAATGCCCGCCAGATGCGCGCAGATCATGGTGGCGGCAACCGTGGTGGCCCCGGTTTTGCCCATCACAAGGCAGGCGGCCAGATCGGCGCGCGACAGTTTCATCACGTCTTGCGCTTGACCCAACGCGTCAAGCTGCTGATCTGTCAGGCCGATCAGGATGCGGCCCCCCATGATGGCGATGGTGGCCGGAACCGCGCCATGCGCGCGCACCTCTGCCTCGACCCGGCGGGCGGCTTCGACGTTTTGCGGAAACGGCATGCCGTGGGTGATGATGGTGGATTCCAACGCCACAATGGCGACGCCTTCGGCGCGGGCCATTGCGACTTCGGGCGAAAACTGAAGCAGGTCGATCATGATGCTGGCTCTCCTGAAACGTAAATTGCGGCGGCGTGCAGGGCTGCGGCCAAACTTTCGGCGCGAGAGGCGCCAGAGCGGTCGGCAACAATATGCGCGGCCATAAAGGTGTCGCCCGCGCCGGTGATGCGGGTGACCATGACGGCGGGCGGGGTATCGGTGATCACGCCCGCACCGCTGCGGCCTTCGGCGCAGGGGCGGCCACCATCGGTGACCAGCACCCGCGCGGCACCACGCGCAAGCAGGCCTTCGGCGCCTTCGGCGGCGGTGTCAAAGCGGGTTTTGCACAAAAGCCCCGCCTCTTCGAGGTTGACGTAAAGTGTTGCGCGCGGATGCGCGAGCAGCGGCAGCAGGCGTTCGGCCTTGCCGGGGCTGGCGGGCGCAACCCGCAGATCGGCGGCGGCAAACAGCGGCGAGGTGGCAATATCGGACAGCAGCGCCACCGTCAGGTTGCCATCGAGCGCCACCAGACCGGCCCAAGGCTGCGCGGCGCTGGCCAGCCTGCCATCGGCCAAGGGGCGCAGGATTTTATCGCCAGCCGCCTCTAGCGAATAGGCGTCGGCGATGGCGGCGATCAGGCCATTGGCGCCTTCGACCGCCATATAGCGGTCGGTCGGCAGATCTTCTGATCGGTAAAGGTGATCTGTGATCATGCCCATACGCTGACAGGCGGCCACCAATTCGTGGCCTTCGGCGTCTTGCCCTACCGCCGACAGCAGCGCGGGCGTCATGCCAAAGCGCGACAGGGTCATGGCGATGTTCATCGCAACCCCGCCGGGCAAGCGGGTGATCCGCCCCGGCACGTCAGAGCCAAGCCGCATCGCAATGGACGAGCGGCCGATAATGTCCCATAGAATGGAACCGATGCAAAGAATATCCGGTGTCATGCCGATTTCATCGCCGAAGCGACAGGTCAGCGCAAGTTGAAGCTGCATGGGGCCGCTATCCTTGGGTATTTCGGCGTCCTTGGGCTTTTCTGCCTTGAAGCCGGGCCGGGCCTGCGCTAAGGGCAGCGCACTTCACAGGTGAGGCTTGGGCTTTGCGGGGAGAAATCCCGTATCGTCCGCCGGTTGGACCATCAGGTCTGAGACAGCTTCGCCGAGGATAGAAACCGGAAAGGATAAGACATGGCTCTTCCTGAGTTCACCATGCGCCAGCTGCTTGAAGCAGGCGTTCACTACGGCCACCAGACCGCACGCTGGAACCCGAAAATGGGTCCGTACATCTACGGCGACCGCAACGGGATTCACATCCTTGACCTGACGCAGACCGTTCCGCTGCTGGACCAAGCGCTGAAAGTCGTTCGCGACACCGTCGCCAAGGGCGGCCGCATTCTGTTCGTTGGCACCAAGCGCCAGGCGCAAAAGCCGGTTGCTGAAGCTGCAGAGCGTTGCGCACAGTTCTATATGAACCACCGTTGGCTGGGCGGCACGCTGACCAACTGGAAAACCGTTTCGCAGTCGATCGCGCGTCTGAAGCAAATCGACGAACTCTTGGGCGCTGGCGGCGAAGGCCTGACCAAGAAAGAGCGTCTGATGATGGAACGCGACCAGGGCAAGCTGCAGGCTTCGCTGGGCGGCATCCGTGAAATGGGCGGCACCCCGGACCTGATCGTTGTGATCGACGTGGGCAAAGAAGATCTGGCGATCCTGGAAGCGCAAAAGCTGGGCATCCCGGTTGTGGGTATCGTTGACACCAACAACTCGCCCAAAGGCGTTGACTATGTGATCCCGGGCAACGACGACGCCGCCCGCGCGATTGGCCTGTATTGCGAACTGATCGCCAAAGCGGCTTTGGACGGCATGACCGCCCAAATGGGCGCGGCTGGCATCGACCTTGGCGCGCTGGAAACGGCGCCCGAAGAAGAAGCAATCGCAGAAGCCTGATCGGCTGTCACATACCGGTTAACTGGCGGGGATAGACCCCGCCAGACTCATTTTCGAATTCAGGAGAAGTGACATGACCGTCACCGCACAAATGGTGAAAGAACTGCGCGAAAGCACTGGCGCAGGCATGATGGACGCGAAAAAGGCACTGGTCGAAAACAACGGCGACATGGACGCTGCTGTTGACTGGCTGCGCACCAAAGGTCTGGCGAAAGCCGCCAAGAAAGCTGACCGTGTGGCCGCCGAAGGTCTGGTTGGCGTGGCTGTCACCGATGGCCGCGGCGTTGCTGTCGAGATCAACTCGGAAACCGACTTTGTTGCCAAGAACGTCGACTTCCAGACGCTTGTGCGCGAAGTCACCAAGGTTGCACTGCAAACCGCTGACAGCGTTGAAGTTCTGCGCGCAGCCGACCTGAACGGCGAAAGCGTTGAAACCGCAATTTCGAACGCAATCGCGCGGATCGGCGAAAACATGACGCTGCGCCGGATGCACGTTTTGGCTGGCGACACGGTTGTGTCCTATGTTCACAACGCTGCCACCGACGGCATGGGCAAGATTGGCGTGCTGGTCGCGCTGAAAGGCCCGGCAGAG
>JAHEDL010000395.1 GCA_024641255.1 Pseudorhodobacter sp. | reverse complement strand
AGCCCCACACCCCGACCAATGCCACCGTCAGCGCCAACACCCGCTGCGGTGGCATTGCGGTCGCGATGATGGCCGCCGCCAGCAACAGCACCGTTGCAACCAAAAACCCACGCAGCCAGGCGCGCGAATTTTCGGCAAACAGCCGCGCCGTGGATTTCACCCCAATCAGGGCGTCATCTTCTTTATCTTGATGCGCATAGATCGTGTCGTAATACAGCGTCCAGCAAATCCCCGCCGCATACAGCAGCAAGCTGGGCAGCCGCACCGCCCCGGAATGGGCGGCAAACATCAGCACCGCACCATAGTTGAACGCCAGGCCCAAGAACATTTGCGGCCACCAGGTAAAACGCTTTGCAAACGGATAAACCGCCACCAAAACCAAAGACCCGATGCCAAGCGCAATCGACAGCCCGTTGTAGGTCAGCAAAATCAGCCCGCCCAGCGCGGCCTGCACCGCCATCCACAGCAGCGCCTGCTTCAACGTCACCGCCCCCGACGGCAGCGGTCGGCTTTTGGTGCGCGCCACCGCGGCATCAAACTCGCGGTCGGTGATATCGTTCCAGGTGCAACCAGCGCCGCGCATCAAGAACGCGCCCAGGCTGCAAGACAGCGCCAGCCACAGATCCCACAGCCCAAAACCATCGGCCAAACCGGCCAAGGCCAGCCCCCAAAAGCACGGAATCAGCAAAAGCCAGGTGCCAATCGGGCGGTCCGCCCGCGACAAACGTAGATAGGGCCGGGTTGCGGCGGGGGCATAAAGGTCCACCCAATTGCCTTTCGGCGCGTCGGCTACGGTTACAGCCTCTGGCATTTGCGGTTGGTCAGACATAGGTTCCCAGACATGACAGAAGCAAAGATCCGGCTCTATGTAGATCAGGCGCTGGCGGCGGGGCAACCCGTGGCCGTCGATGCTGATCAGGCAAACTACCTTTTCAACGTCATGCGCCTTGCGCGTGGCGCGCCCGTAGCCCTGTTCAACGGGCGTGACGGCGAATGGCTGGCGCGCGTGGCCGAACCCGGCAAGCGCAGCGGCATCCTGATATCCGAACGGCAAACCGCGCCCTTGCGGTTGCCCCCCGATCTGTGGCTGATCTTCGCCCCGATCAAAAAGGCCCGCACCGACTTTATCGTCGAAAAAGCAACCGAACTGGGCGCGGCCCGTGTGATGCCGGTGCAAACCCGTCACACCAACTCTGAACGCATCCGGCAAGACCGCCTGCAGGCCCACGCGATGGAGGCAGCCGAACAATGCGGCGCCACCTTTGTCCCCGAGGTGACCGACCTGATTTCGTTGGACAAACTTCTGGCCTCATGGCCCGCCGACCGCAAACTGCTGTGGTGCGACGAAGCTATGGTTGGCCAAGCCCCGGCCCTTTCTGGTCCGCGCGGCGGGTCTTGGGCCATCCTGATCGGCCCCGAAGGCGGCTTTTCTGCCGATGAACAGGCCCGCTTGCGGGCGCTGCCGCAGGTGGTGCCGCTTGCACTTGGCCCACGCATCTTGCGCGCCGATACCGCCGCCGTTGCCGCACTAACCCTGTGGCAAGCAGCCCTTGGGGATTGGGCGTGAGCTTCATTCGCCCCGAAGTCATCGCCTTGCTGCGCAGATCGTCCGAAGCCTGCACGGCTGGTATGGTGCTGCTCTGCGGGCTTTGGCTGATCTGGCTTGGCGGCTACCTGCTGACCCCACTTGGCACGCTGATCGGCGCTTTGGGCGTGGCATGGTTGATCTTGTCACTGCGCCGGATGCGCTTTGCCCAAATCGTCGACGCCCCAGGCGTGGTCGAGGTAGACGAAGGCCAGATCGGCTATCTCGGCCCGGAATTGGGCGGCTTTGTCGCCCTGCCCGATCTGGTCGAATTGCGCCTGATCACCCTGCGCGGGCGCCGCCTGTGGCGGCTCAAGCAATCCGACGGGCAGGCGCTGTTGATTCCGGTCGACGCCGCCGGGGCCGACCGGCTGTTTGACGCCTTCACCAGCCTGCCGGGGATGGACAGCCTTGCACTTGTCGACGCCCTTACCACCAAATCGGCAACCGGCAGTCATGCCCTTACGGTCGCCGGAGAAACCAAAACCATCTGGCGTCGGCCGGGAAAACGGCTACTTGCCGAAAAATGAAGCTTGGGTAACATCGTTCGGCGTGTCTTGACTTGGCCGCAGCGGCGCTACACCTGTTGCGTCCATAAATTCCAAACGAAAGCGTACAGCCATGTCGATTCCCCAGTCTGGCGGCGGCCCGATCGAAGACTTCTCGCAGCTGGCCGAGCTGATTGCCTCTGGCTGCAAGCCAAAGGCCGATTGGCGTATTGGCACCGAACATGAAAAGTTCGGCTGGCTGACCGACACCCGTATGCCGCTGCCCTATGGCGGTGAGCGGTCGATTTCGGCTTTGTTCGCAGGCCTGCAAGCCTTTGGCTGGGCCCCGATAGCCGAAGCCGACAACATCATCGGCATGACCCGCAATGGCGCGAATATTTCGCTTGAACCGGGCGGGCAGTTTGAACTTTCCGGCGCGCCGCTGGAAAACCTGCACCAAGGTGCGGCAGAGCTGCAGAACCATCTGGACGAGGTGAAATCCATCGCCGACCCGTTGGGAATCAAGTTCATGGGCATCGGCGCCGCACCAGAGTGGAGCCATGACCAGATGCCGGTGATGCCGAAAGGCCGTTACCGCCTGATGACCGATTACATGGGCCGCGTTGGCACCCATGGAACCCAGATGATGTATCGCACCTGCACTGTGCAGGTGAACCTTGATTACGCCTCTGAAGCCGACATGGTGAAAAAGCTGCGCGTGGCCTTGGCGCTGCAGCCGGTCGCCACCGCGCTGTTCGCCTCTAGCCCGTTCTTTGACGGCAAACTGAACGGCCATAAATCATGGCGCAGCCGGATTTGGCGTGGCTTGGATGACAGTCGCACCGGCATGCTGCCCTTCGCCTTTGATGGCGATTTCGGCTTTCAGGCCTATGTTGATTGGGTCTTGGACGTGCCGATGTATTTCGTCTACCGCGACGGCAAATACATCAACGCCTTGGGGCAATCGTTCCGCGATTTCCTTGCAGGCAACTTGCCGGCGCTTCCGGGCGAAAAGCCGACCCTGTCGGATTGGGCCGACCATATGACCACGGTGTTCCCCGAAGCCCGCGTCAAGAAATACATTGAAATGCGCGGTGCCGATTGTGGCGATCAAGCGCATATCGATGCGCTGCCCGCCTTCTGGGTTGGCCTGATGTATGACCAAACCGCGCTGGATTCCGCATGGGATCTGGTGAAAGGCTTTGACACCGAAACCCGCGAAGGTCTGCGGGTTGCAGCCTCTGTCAAGGCGCTGCAGGGCGAAGCCAATGGCGTAAAACTGCTTGATCTGGCCCATGCCGCCGTTGGCCTGTCGCATGCCGGTCTGGCTGCACGTGGGTTGGGCGAAGAAAAATATCTGAAGCCGCTGGTGCACAGCCTGAAATCCGGCACCACCCAGGCCGACCGCTGGCTGCGCGCCTATCATGGCGAATGGGCGGCCGATCTGAGCAAGATTTATCAGGCATCCAGCCTGTAATCATGCCGCGTCAGCACAACATAAAAAGCCCTGTCACAGCGTTCTGCGACAGGGCTTTTTGCTGATTTCGCATTTGAAAGCGGTGCTTAGGCCTTCTTCTTGGCGCCGATCTTCGGTTCGGTCCCGGCCTTCAACCGTTGCAGGTTTGCCCAATGCCGAATGTAAACCAGCACCGTCAGGATAAAGACCAAAAACAGCATCCGGCCCTGATCAAAGACAAACAGCCACAGCCCCGACAGACCCGCTGCAACCAAAGCCGACAACGACGAAATCCGCGACACCGCCGCCGTCACCGCCCAAGTGGCGCAGGCGGCCAACCCCACCGGCCAAGCCAGCGCCAGCAAGGTGCCCAGAAACGTCGCAACACCTTTGCCGCCCTTGAAGCCCAGCCAAACCGGAAACAGATGGCCCAAAAATGACATCAGCGCCGCCAGTTGCGCTGCATCTTCGCCAACCGCCGCCCGCGCGATCAGCACCGCAATGCCGCCCTTGCCCGCATCCAGCAACAAGGTCGCCAGCGCCGCCCCCTTGTTTCCG
>JAHEDL010000390.1 GCA_024641255.1 Pseudorhodobacter sp. | reverse complement strand
GTTGAATCGCCTTGCGACGGATTGCATCGGTATTCAAACCCGCGCCGTCATCACGCACCGAAATTAGAATATCACCCGCCTCTTGCCTGGCAGAAAGCCAAACCGTTGCCTTCGCCGGCTTGCCTGCAGAAATGCGCCCGTCCGCGCTTTCGATACCGTGGTCAATCGAGTTGCGGATCATATGAACCAGCGGTTCGCTCAGCCGATCAATAACGCTTTTGTCGATTTCAGTTTCGCCGCCAGAGGTTGCAAGTTCGACATCCTTGCCCAGTTCCGCCGACAGATCCCGCACCACACGGCGAAACTTGCCAAAAACCGTTTCGATCGGCAGCATCCGGACGGAAAGAGTTACCTCACGCATGCCCGTGACCAAGCGCTCCACTTCCTCGACAAGACCGGCAAGAGTGGGGTTGTGCGATTCTGCCGCAATCTGGCTAAGCCGGGCCTGCGCAATGACCAACTCGCCCAATTGGTCTAATATTTCGTCCAACTTCACGGACGAAACGCGCACAAAGTCGCCGCCAATTTCTTTTGAAGGTCGACGCACGGCGTCTTCTTCAAGATCGCAATTTTGTGAGGTTTCTTGCAGCGTATAGACTGTCTCTGGCTTCGTATCGGCTGCGATCTCGGAAATTTCCAAATCAGCGTCATCGGTAAAGATGAAGACATCTTCAATTGCCGCGCGTGGCTCGCTGGTGCTCAGCAAAACCGTCCAACCTAGATGGCAAAGTGTTGGATCAAGGCGTTCTAGAGGCGGCACCTCGGCACCATCCAAAGTTACCTGTGTTGCACCAAGCGATGCGAGTTCAGCAAGCAGAAGTTCGGGGCGGGTTCCATTCAAAAGCGCGTTGGGTGCAAGTTTAAATGTAATTTTCCAAAGCTTGATTGGCTTTTCAGAAACACGCTCAACCGTTTGCGCGCCCAGAAGACCTTTTAGGTCTGCCAGCAATTGCTGCGCAGCGCCGGAATTTGCCAATGCAGTTGCATCCAGTCCATCGCCGCCGCAATTGAGCATCGCGATAACATGATCGCGCGCCCGCAGCGCAAGATTGACCAGTTGCGACGATACCGAAAGCTTCCCGTCCCGCACCTTATCAAATGCCTCTTCAAAGTGATGCACAAACTCGGCCATTGTGCGGTGTCCAAACATCCCGCCACCGCCCTTGATCGTATGAAGCGCCCGAAAAACCGCATCGATCGCATCAAGGTTGGGATCTTGCTCCAGATCAAGAAGCTGCACCTCTAATCCGTCAAGGATATCCATAGTTTCAATAACATAGGCAGAGTCAGACGGCTCACTATTTGCCATGGCACCTTAACCTACCAATTTGCGTGCCACCGATATCAACATATCGGCGTCAAAGGGCTTGTTTAGCCAACCCGTAGCCCCGGCCGCTTTGCCTTGGGCGCGGAGTTCTGGCTTTGATTCCGTGGTCAGCAGTACAATTGGAATGCCTGCACCCTTTGGGTCTTTCCGGGCATTCAAAATGAAGTCGAAGCCATTCATCACA
This sequence comes from Pseudorhodobacter sp., assembly GCA_024641255.1. Classification (GTDB taxonomy): domain Bacteria; phylum Pseudomonadota; class Alphaproteobacteria; order Rhodobacterales; family Rhodobacteraceae; genus Cypionkella. The sequence continues at coordinate 2,596 of JAHEDL010000390.1, read as the reverse complement.
GGCATATTCAGATCAACAATAACCAGCGAAACGGGTTCCGAGCGCATTTGCTGCAGCCCCTCGGCACCGTTGGTAGCCTCTATGATGCGATAACCCGCACCCTTAAGCGTCGACGCCACCATGTCGCGAATTGCGCGGCTATCATCAATCGTCAAAACAGTCTTTGTCACAATATGACCCCTTGCATAAAATCTACGTAGGGTTGTCCTCCCAGACTGCAGCGTCCGCGTGTGGAAGTTCTACAGTTGCGAAAGGGCCATAACCGCCAAAGCGCCCTGCATTTCGCAAAGACAGTTGACAAGCTATAGCCAATTGGGCGGCAACCGCGGTTGGTTCGGGACCATCAAATTCCACACGCAGCCGTTCTGCTGCCCGGTCAGACACCGCAGTGCAAAGCACAGCGTGCAAAACTTTCGCTTTGTCGACCCCAAGATCGGCAGGAATATTCAAAATGCCGTCTATACACATCAACCTAGTCTCATTTCCGCAGAATCTCTATCACTGCATCAGTAGTAAGACGATTTTCTTACGAGTAGTTTAACGCGCGCCTGACCGCCCCTGACTTCAAACCTGTTCAATTGCTCAAAATTTATGCTTCACTTACATCGCGCCCACTGACGGCCTGATAGAATGGTCCAGGTTGGTTTTTTCCGACCCTAAGCACACAGGCTGACCGGAACGGTCGGCACCATAGTACGCCAGTCATGCTGCCGCGAAATCCCGACGGCCCTAACGTCCCATTATGTCAAGGTTTTGCGCTATTAATCGAAGGGACGACGGAAACTGTCACAATCGGCGTTTACCTTGCCGACGATGACATTCGCCAGAAGGGCAGATCGTGAGCAACCATTCCCCAATCCAGCGGCATCGCAGCCTGTTTTTGTCGGATTTGCATCTTGGATCGATGGCCTGCCGCGCCGATTTGGTGTTGCGGTTCTTGCAGCAAAACCAAGCGGAACATTACGTGCTGGTGGGTGATATTTTGGATATCTGGGGGCCGATCCCTGCGCATTGGTCGGCGGCGGCGCAACAGGTGATAGACCATCTGCACGCGCGCCACGGGGACGGCGCGCGGGTAAGTTATATCATCGGAAATCATGATCCGCGTCCTGCAACGGCGCCCTTGGCGCGGCAAGCCCCGGTGCCAGCTGTGCAAGAGATCGAACATAGCGCGGCCGATGGGCGCCGATATTTGGTGCTGCATGGCGACTGTCAGGACAATCGGGTGTTTCAGGCGCATCTGCTGACGCGGTTGGGCACGCTGTTTGATCGCGGTTTGCGGCGGGTTGACCACTGGTTGTCGCGGTTGTCGTGGCAAGCAGGGCCAGAACGGCGCAGCGCGATTGAATGGCTGCTGTCTTGCATCAATGCGGCGCTGTATCCGGCCCGCCGCCATGAACGGCGGTTGGTTGATCTGGCACGGCGGCGCGGATTTGATGGGGTAATCTGTGGCCATTTCCACTTGGCCGGGCTGCATCAAGACCACGGCTTGATTTATGCCAATTGCGGCGACTGGATCGATAGCTTCACCGCGCTTGCCGAAGATTTTGACGGTCGACTGGGTCTTTTGGGTGGCCGGGTGGCCTTGGCAAAGCCGCGCCGGGTGGTTGCGCGGACGGTGCGGACATGACCGCCGTGCTGTTTACGATAGCGGCGATGTTTTTGGGCGTGCAGCTTGGTTCTGTCATGCTGTTCATGCTGCGGTTCGGCAAGCAGCAGCAAGCAGACCAAGCGCAACCGCGGATCAGTTTGCTGCGCCCGGTCTGCGGCGTTGATGCGTTCGAAGCCGAAACGCTGGCCAGTTCGTTTCAGCAAGACTACCCCGACTACGAGGTGATCTTTTGCGTCGGGCGCGCCGATGATGCGGTGGTGCCGCTGGTGCGGCGGCTGATCGCGGCGCATCCGCAGATTTCGGCGCGGCTTTTGGTAGGGATGCCAGGACAGTCTGGCAACCCGAAGCTGGATAATCTGTGGAAAGGCTGGGACGCGGCAAGCAGCGAATGGATCTGCATGGCCGACAGCAATCTCTTGTTGCCACGCGATTATCTGACGACGTTGATGCTGGCATGGACGCCTGACACCGGCATGGTGTCTGCACCGGCCATCGGGTCACGGGTTGGCAATTTGGGCGGCGCGGTGGAAGCCGCGTTTCTGAACAGCAATCAGGCGCGCCTGCAGTTTGCAGGTGACAGCCTTGGGCAGGGCTTTGCGCAGGGCAAAACATTGTTTTTCAACCACAAGATCCTGACGCGGGCGGGCGGATTGCAAGCGCTGGACCGGTTCATGGCAGAGGATGCCAGTGCCACCGTAGCGATCCGCAGCCTTGGTTTGAAGGTGACTTTGCCACCGCTGCCGTTCGAACAGCCGGTTGGTCGCAAATCGCTGCGGCAGGTTTGGATGCGGCAATTGCGGTGGAGCCGGTTGCGGCGTGACGCGTTTCCGGGGTTGTTTCTGTGCGAAATTGCCAATGGCGCGGCCTTACCGACGCTGGTATTCGCAGCGGCTTTGGCAAGCGCTGGCGCGGCTCCGGTTTGGATATTGGCGTGGTTGGCACTGTGGTATGGTGCGGAAATCGCGCTTATGCGACGCGCCGGCT
>JAHEDL010000378.1 GCA_024641255.1 Pseudorhodobacter sp. | reverse complement strand
GCTGCAAAATCAAGGTGTTTGCGCCAGACAAACGGCGTCAGGGTTTTCAAAAACCGATTGCCCGCCGCAATATCACCGCCGCAGGGGCGGGCTTTGATATAGGCGGCGCGTTCCCATGTGCGGCCTTGCGCTTCGTAATAGGCTTCGGCGGCGGCCATCGACAGGCAAACCGGCATCACGCTGGCATCAGGGCGCAGCCGCAGATCAGTGCGGAACACATAGCCTTCGGCGGTGATATCGGACAGCATCGACGCCATCTTCCGGGTGACGCGGATGAAGGCGGCGCGCGCCTCTTGCCAATCGTCGCGGTAGCGGTCCTGATCGAAAAGACAGATCAGGTCGATGTCAGAGGAATAGTTCAGTTCGCCCGCGCCCATCTTGCCCATCGCAAGGCTGACCATGCCACCGGCGGTTTGCACATCGTCTTGCGTGGCACCGGGCAGCTTGCCACGGCGGATTTCTTCGGCAACCAGCCGCTTCATTGCCAGATCAACGGCGCGGTCGGCCAAGGTGGTCAAGGCACCGGTCACCTGCATCAACGGCCAGACGCCGCCAATATCGGCCAGCGCCGTCAACAGCGCGGCGCGGCGCTTGGCCTGCCGCAACGCGCTTGGCAGGGCATCAACCGCAACCTCTTCCAACCCCGCCATCAGCGCGGCAAAGCCGGTTTCGGGGGCACCCTGCAGCACCGGACGCAGCCAATCCGCCTCGCGCCGCATCAGCCCTTTCAGATAGGGGCTGCATCCGGCGGTGTTGGCCAGAAGATCGCGCAAATCGGGCGCAAGATCGGCAAAATGGCTGGCGATATCGGCAGCAGCGTCGCGGTCATGCGCGATGGGCTGGCGGGTGATGCGGGCGGCAAAATTCTGGCTCATGCCCATAGTTTGGGCGGACTGTGCAGCAGCGTCAACGCCCCGCTTGCCGCAGGCTTGCGGTTTTTGGATAACAGGGGAAAACCAACGGGGGGCAAGATGAGCAAAAGTTTGGCGCGCGTCAGGGCGGCATTGCAGGCGGCGGGGGTGACACATGCACCGCTAGAGATGCCGGGCGAAACCCGCACCGCCGAACAGGCGGCGCAAGCGGCGGGCTGTCATCTGGACCAGATCGTGAAGTCGATCTTGTTTTCGGGCGCGTCGGGGCAGTTATTTTTGTTTCTGACCGCAGGCGGCAATCAGGTTGATGGCAGCAAAGCCTCTGCCCTAGCCGGTGAGCCGCTTGGCCGCGCTGATGCGCAGCAGGTGCGCGCAGTCACCGGCTTTGCGATTGGCGGCGTGGCGCCCTTGGGGCATCTGACGCCGCTGCCGCTGTGGATGGACCCAAAGCTGTGCGAATTTGACACGGTTTGGGCGGCGGCGGGCACGCCACGCCACATCTTTTCCATCGCCCCGCAGGCGCTGGCACAGATCACTGGCGCGGTTTTGGCACCGTTCACGGCGCTATAGGCGGAAAAATGTTGCGCGTGATCAATCGGTTGCTATAGCGGCCGTCGCGAATGTAAATATCATTTACATAACCCCTTGATTGCAGGCCATCGCACCCTCATCTTGCGTAATGTGAAAGACATTCACATCCATCGCAACACGGGAGTCCGCCGATGAATACCGCCTCGACCACCGCCCCCTCCGGCGGAATTATCTCTTGGCTGCGCCGCACCGAGGCATGGCTTGACGCGAAGGGCAAACCTGCCTGGATCGCGGCCATGGTGCTGGGGTTCATCTTTATCTGGCCTGTGGGTCTTGCCCTGTTGGCCTATCTGATCTGGAGCAAACGCATGTTTACCCGTTCTTCTTGCGGCGAACGCCGCGCCCGTCATTTTGAACGCCACTGCGGCTGGGGCGGCCAATCCGCAACGCGGTCTTCTGGCAACGCGGCTTTTGACGCCTATAAGGCCGACATGCTGCGCCGTCTGGAAGATGAACAGACCGCGTTCGAGGCGTTTTTGCAGCGCCTGCGCGATGCCAAGGACAAGTCAGAGTTCGACAGCTTTATGGATGATCGCGCCAAGGCCGCAGCGCGTGATGCTGCGGTGACACCCGCAGGGGCGGATGTGGCGCGGCCCGGTGAATACTAAGCCCTGACGGCGAAGATGCCCCGCCCCCTGGTGAAAACCGGGGGGCGTTTTTGTTTTGTGGCGGGTGTCCCAGCGTGCTGCAACAGCCCGCCGGCTGTTGGCAAGGCATGTAGCGATGAAAACACCACCTTGTTTGCGCTTGGCGAAGGCGTCCCTGCTTGCTAGGGTGAAATCGCCCCGAATGTGACAACAGTAAGAATGCGCCACACCCTTCCGATCGCGCCCCAATTTTATGTGACTGCACCGCAGCCCTGCCCCTACCTAGAGGGGCGGATGGAACGGAAATTGTTTACCGCATTGCAGGGCGAACATGCGCAACGGTTGAATGATGCGCTGTCAAAGCAAGGCTTCCGGCGCAGCCAGAATGTGCTTTATCGCCCGTCTTGCGCCGAATGTTCGGCCTGCCTGTCCGCCCGCATCAAGGTGGCCGATTTTCAGCCCAGCCGCACGCAGCGGCGGATCTTGAAAAACGCCAGCCATCTGCGCCGCAATGCCACCAGCCCTTGGGCCACCGAAGATCAGTTTCAACTGTTCCGCCGCTATCTGGATGCGCGCCACGCCGATGGGGGCATGGCGGATATGGATGTGTTCGAATTTGCCGCGATGATCGAAGAAACCCCGGTGAAAAGCCGGGTGATCGAATACACCCGCCCGCCCGGCCCCGGCGAACGCGGGCGGCCCTTGGCCTGCGTGTCGCTGACCGATGTGTTCGATGACGGGCTGTCGATGGTCTACAGCTTTTACGATCCCAACATGGTCGATCTGTCGCTGGGCACCTTTGCCATTCTGGACCATATCAACATCGCCCGCGAAGCTGGCTTGCCCTATGTTTATCTGGGCTATTGGGTGCCGGGCAGCAAGAAGATGGGCTACAAGGCCGGCTTCAACGCGCTGGAAATTTTCAAGGGCGGCGAATGGGTGCCGATTGGCGACCCCGCCGACCACCGCGCCGAATTGCACCCGCTTTCGGTGGACCCGATTGCCGAACAGGTGGCGCGGATCAGCCTGCCAGAGGCGCGGGTGTTGCGCGACTAAGTTCTCGGCGCGGGTTTTATATCGGCTTGAATAACAGGCGGTGCGGCGGTGGGGGTGAAGCAGCCTCCGGCGGGGATATTTGGGCCAATGTGAAGCGGCAGGGTTTTGGCTTGGCGGGCGTGCGGGCGGATCGGGGGCCCGAGTCGAGGGGCGTGGCATTGGGGTTTTGGCGTTTGTAATTGCGAAAGTTGCGCCATGACGGCGCGTGTCGCAAGAAATGTTCAAAAATTGCCCGTCGCGCGACATATTTCTTGTCGATTTGCGGTTGACGCCCGGTTTACCCCGCCCTAGGTTCGGCCGCGAAGCAGCAGGAGGCAGGGAATGCGTGGCATTCTTGTACTTGTAGGGAAAAGGCGCATGGGCCGGTAACGGTTGACCATCAGGTTCCCCATGCGCCCCCGAGACACCTCCGGGGGCTTTTTGTTGACCAAGGGCCAAGGTGGCCGAGCTGAGGAAAAGATGATGACACGTCAGATGACCGGTGCGCGGATGGTGGTGCAAGCCCTGAAGGATCACGGGGTTGAGGTGGTTTTTGGCTACCCCGGCGGCGCTGTGCTACCGATCTATGACGAGATCTTTCAGCAAAACGACATTCGCCACATTCTGGTGCGCCACGAGCAAGGCGCCATTCACATGGCCGAAGGCTATGCGCGGTCGACCGGCAAGGTGGGCGTGGCTTTGGTGACATCGGGCCCCGGCGCCACCAATGCGGTGACCGGTTTGACCGATGCACTGCTGGACAGCATTCCGTTGGTGGTGTTGTCGGGTCAGGTGCCGACTTTCATGATTGGCACTGACGCGTTTCAGGAAGCCGATACTGTGGGCATCACCCGGCCCTGCACCAAGCATAACTGGCTGGTGAAAGACACCGCGAAGCTGGCGGAAACCATCCATCAGGCGTTTCATGTGGCCAGCCACGGCCGCCCCGGCCCGGTGCTGATTGATATCCCGAAGGACGTGCAGTTTGCCACCGCGACCTACACCCCGATGGAAACGGCGAAGGTTGCGCAT
>JAHEDL010000363.1 GCA_024641255.1 Pseudorhodobacter sp. | reverse complement strand
GCGTCATAGCCGGTGATGGTGTAAACCGGCAGCAACAGGCACAGCAGGAACAGATAGCCCATGTTGTCAGACTGCGGGAACACATTGCCGCCGACTTCGCCCGAATAGTTGGTGAAGGTCCACAACCGCGACATGTCGATGGCAGGCGCGTAGAACAGGCAGGCAAGGATGAGCACGGCGGTGGCCACGAAGATCACATAGCCCGACAGGTCGGTCAGCAACGCCGTAACCTTGATGCCAAGATGGTTGAACAACGCCTGCGCAATGGTGACAATAGCAACAAAGGCCACGATCTGGCCGGGGGTCGACCCGTCAAAGCCGATGCTGGGGCCAAAGGTGCCAGCAAAGAAATAGGCGGTGCCGATGTTGATGGCGCCCAACACGGTGATCAGGCCCAGCAGGTTCATCCAAGCGGTGATCCAGCCGGTAAAGCGGTTGCCCAGAATCGACGCCCAGTGATAAAGCCCGCCCGCCGTCGGGAAGGCCGACGCAATCTGCGCCATAGACAGGGCGAACATGCCCGAAATCAGACAGCCCACAATCCAGCCGATGCCAGCACCCGCGCCGCCGACCGAAGAGATCGCCTGCGCGAAAGAGTTGATGCCCCCCGAAAGGATACAGATGATCGAAAACGAAATCGCGAAGTTGGAAAACTTCGACATTGATCGTGAAAGTTCCTGGGCATAGCCCATGCCATGCAGGACTTTGATGTCCTCATGGCGGTCGTGGTCATTGTAGTCGTCCGCAGCCATTGCGTTACCCTCCGAACCGTTGGTTGGTCGTTATTATTGTTAGCGGTGCGGCATTTTGCCGTCCCTATGGTCAGGAAAACCCGAAATTTACAGTCTGGCAAGCACTGAATAGAAATTTACAGAAATGATACGCATCGGCGGGGTCGCCACGCGGATTTTGCGTCGTAAATGCGCAAAAGGGCGGCGGCGGGGGGCTGGTCTTGCCGCAGTTCGTGGCCTAGGTCTGGGGCTTAAGATACCATGCGGCAACAGAAGGGCTGGGCGCGTGATCCTGATCGAGGATGGACCTGCGGGGAAACCTGCGCTGTTTGACGGCGCCGAAGCGCTTGTTGTTGCGCGCAGCCTGCCCGAGGTCGCCCCGGCCCTGGCAACGCTTGACGCGGCGCGGTCGCGCGGAAAATGGGTCGCCGGCTGGATCAGCTATGAGGCGGGCTATGCGTTCGAGCCGCGACTGGAAGCCTTGATGCCAGAAAACGCTGGCCCGCTTCTGGTGTTCGGCATTTTCGATGCGCCGCAAGACCCGACTCAGGCGTTTGCCGACGCCGCGACGCAATCGAACGGCGTGGCAGTGGCCGCATTGGACCCGATGATCAGCCGCGCCGACTATAACACCGCCATGGCCGCCGTGATGGGCTATATCGCGGCTGGCGATTGCTATCAGATCAACCTGACCTTTCCCATCGCGTCCCGGCTTTTGTCCGGCACGGCGCTTGGGCTTTACGGCGCGCTGCGGGCGCGGCAAGCGGTTGGCCACGGCGCATTCGTGGATTTTGGCGGCACTCACGCCGATGTGCCGGTGCTGGTGTCACGTTCGCCCGAATTGTTCCTGCGGCTGGATGCAGGCGGCAAGATCGAAGCGCGGCCGATGAAAGGCACCGCCCCGCGCGACGCAGATCCGGTGCGCGATGCTGAATTGGCCGAAGAACTGCGCGCCTCGGCCAAGGGGCAGGCCGAAAATCTGATGATTGTCGATCTGCTGCGCAACGATATTTCGCGCATTTCGAAAGTGGGTTCGGTCAAAGTGCCGGAATTGTTCGCGGTGGAACAATATACAACCGTGCATCAGATGGTCAGCCGCGTGGTTGGACAGTTGTGCAACCCACCCTCCATGACAGGCGTGATGGCCGCGCTGTTTCCCTGCGGTTCGATCACCGGCGCGCCAAAAATCCGCGCGATGCAGATTATCCGCGAAGTCGAAGCCTACCCGCGCGGGGCGTACTGCGGTGCGATTGGCTGGATGGCGCCCGATGGCGCTGCATCGTTTTCGGTGGCGATCCGCACCTTGTCGGTGTTTGGCGATGACCGCATTGTGCTAAATGTCGGCGGCGGCGTGGTGCAAGATTCCACCGCCGACGGCGAATGGGAGGAGGCGCTGTGGAAAGCGCGTTACATGCAGGGGCTGGTGCGCCGGGCCTGAAGCTGGTTGAAACGCTGGGCTGGGACGGCGCGCAGTTTGGCCGCCTGCCATTGCATATGGCACGACTTGTCCGCTCGGCGCAGCTGCTGGGGTGGACCTGTGACGCGGACGCCGCAGCCCAAGCCCTGCAAGCGGCCGCACCAATCGGCCCCGCCCGGATACGTCTGACTTTGGATGCGCAAGGTCTGATCGAGGTGCATGCCGCAGCCCTGCCGCTGGCAAAGCCCGAATGGCGGCTGAGCCTGGCCAGCGCAAGGCTGTCGTCGCAAGACCCATGGCTCATGCTGAAATCCACCCGCCGCGCGACCTACGATGCAGCCCGCGCGACGCTGCCTGCCGGGGTGGACGAGGTGATTTTTCAAAATGAACGTGGCGAGGTTTGTGATGGCAGCATCACCACCTTGTTCTTCGATCGCGGTCAGGGCCTGCGCACCCCGCCACTGACATCGGGCCTTCTGCCCGGCGTTCTGCGCGCCGAGCTTGCGGCACCTGAAGAGCTGCTTATGGTGCAAGACTTGCCGAAAGTGCGGCTTTGGGTGGGAAATTCGCTGCGCGGTCTGATCCCTGCCACATGGATAAGCCAGCGGCGCGGCGTGCGCCGCACGCCTAAATCTCGCTAACGCTCGGGGCAAGGGGAGGGCCGTCTGCCCTCCCCAGCGCGTGCCGCGCTCCCCACCCGAGGATATTTAGGCCAATGTGAAAGCAACTTCATCTTGGCCTAAATATCCCCGCCGGAGGCACCCAACCTCGTCACCGAGGCAGTGGCGTGTTGGATTTGCACCGAGTTGAAACGCGGCGGGCTTGACTTCGCTGGCATTGCAAGGTGTATCGGGCCGAACCGTTTTTGCCTCCGTGAAGGGGAAGCCTATGCACGCCTATCGCAGCCATACTTGCGCCGATCTGAACAAAACCCATGTGGGACATGAGGTCCGTCTGGCGGGCTGGGTCCACCGGGTGCGCGACCACGGCGGGGTGTTGTTTATCGACCTGCGCGACCATTATGGCATCACGCAGGTGTTGGCCGATAGCGATAGCCCGGCTTTCGCCGACATTGAAAAGCTGCGCGCCGAATGGGTGGTGCGGATTGATGGTCGGGTGAAGGGGCGCGATGCGTCTTTGGTCAACCCCAAGCTGCCCACGGGCGAGATTGAAGTCTATGCCACCGGGCTGACCGTTTTGGGTGCGGCCGACGAATTGCCGATGCCGGTGTTTGGTGATGTGGATTACCCGGAAGAAACCCGCCTGACCTACCGGTTCCTTGACCTGCGCCGCGAAAAGCTGCACCGCAACATGATGCTGCGGTCGAATGTGGTGCGCTCGATGCGCAAGCGGATGTGGGATCAGGGCTTCAACGAATTCCAGACCCCGATCATCACGGCATCGTCCCCAGAAGGCGCGCGCGATTTTCTGGTGCCGTCGCGTCTGCATCCGGGCAAGTTCTATGCCCTGCCGCAGGCCCCGCAGCAGTTCAAGCAGTTGATCATGGTGGCCGGTTTCGACCGCTACTTCCAGATCGCGCCGTGCTTCCGCGATGAAGATCCGCGCGCTGACCGCAGCCCGACCGACTTCTATCAGCTTGATATCGAAATGTCTTTTGTCGAGCAGGAAGATGTTTTTGCCGCTGTGCAGCCGGTCGTGCAGGGCATTTTCGAAGAATTCGCGCCGACTAAGAAAACCTATTCCGACTGGACCAAGATTGCCTATCGCGACAGCCTGAAATGGTATGGTTCCGACAAGCCCGACCTGCGCAACCCGATCAAGATGCAGGACGTGTCGGAACATTTCGCAGGCTCTGGCTTTGCGATTTTCGCCAAGCTGTTGGAGCAGGACGGCAACGAAGTGCGTGCTATTCCGGCGCCCACCGGCGGCAGCCGCAAGTTCTGCGACCGGATGAACGCTTTCGCGCAAAAAGAAGGTCTGCCCGGCATGGGCTATATCTTCTGGCGCGAGGCTGAAGA
>JAHEDL010000355.1 GCA_024641255.1 Pseudorhodobacter sp. | reverse complement strand
TGGAAAGCCGGGTGATGCATATCGGGTCGGCGTCAACCGGGATGCGCGATTGGCGGCGTATTCCGCAGTTCTGGCTGGACAGCCGGTTGCATTATTTTGTGAAAAATCATGGTCGTGGCTATGCGTGCGCGGCCACGCTGGCGCATCTTGCGGGCGGTGTGGCATGGCGCGCGCGGTTGCTGATCCAGCGCAAAGACAGGGGCGATCCGCCGTTTTACCTGTGGGATCTGACCCGGCACCATTTGCAGGCTGTGGCAAAAGTGATTTTCCGGCGCGGCGCTACCCGTGCCCAAACCCGCCCCAGTGTTTAGGGGCAAGGATGTTATGATGAGTTTTTCCGCAATTTTGATCGGCAATGAATCTTTGACCCGCCAATGTGGCGAGGTGCTGCTGGCGCGCGGGCATAGCTTGGCAGTGGTGGTGACGCGCAGCGCAGATGTGCGGCGTTGGGCCGAAGGGCGGGCCATTCGGGTTGCGGATTACGCCGAGGATTTGGCCGGGGTGGCGGTGGATTGGCTGCTTTCGGTTGCCAACCTGACCGTGGTGCCCGCCGCCATGTTGGCGCGGGCCAGCAAGGGGGCGGTGAACTTTCACGACGGGCCGCTGCCGCGCTATGCGGGGCTGAACGCGCCGGTTTGGGCGATTTTGAACGGCGAAACCCAGCACGGAATTTCCTGGCATCTGATGGCGGCGGGGGTGGATGAGGGCGATCTGCTGGAACAGCGTTTGTTCGGCATCGCGCCGACCGATACGGCGCTGACGCTGAACACCCGTTGTTTCGAGGCGGCGATTGAAAGCTTTCCCGCGCTGCTGGCGCAGTTGGAAAGCGGGGTGTTGCAGCGCAAACCGCAAGATTTGACCCAGCGTAGCCTGTATTTGCGCGCCGACCGGCCAGCAAATTTTGGCCGGATTGATTTTACCCAGCCGGTTGAGGCGGTGCTGCGGCTCGTGCGCGGGTTGGATCATGGCCGGTATTGGAACCCGATGACCACCGCCAAATTTGCGACCGCCACCCGTGTGCTGAACGTCGGCGCGGCAGAGCGGGCCAGTGGGGCTGCGGCCCCCGGCACGGTTTTGGCGGCGGATGATGCGGGTCTGGTGGTGGCTTGCGCGGATGGCGCGGTGCGGTTGATGCGCTTGTCCTGTCAGGACAAGGGGTTGCCGGTTGCGCCCGTGTCGATCACTGATGCGGTGCTGCCGGGAATCGAGCCGGGGTTGACTGAGGCCGCCGCCGCGATTGCATCGCAGGATGCGGCGATGCGGCGGGCGCTTGCCGCGATGGTGCCGGCGGTCTTGGCGGGCACGGGCGATGGCCAAGGGTGGCAGCAGGTTGATCTGCCGCGCCATGATTTGCCGCTGTTGGCGCTTGCGGCGGCGCGGGCCTTGGGGGTTGCGAAGGTGGATGTGGCTTTGGCCGCGCCGGGCCTTCCGGGCTATGTCAGCGCGTGGCAACCGTGGACGGTTTCGGCGGCGGGGTCGGTGGCGGACGGGATCAAACCTCTGCCAAAGCGGCGCGGCTTTGCGCTTGATCTGATGCTGCGTGACCCTGCCCTGGCGGGTGTGACCGCGCCGCAGGTTGGCCTGTCAGAGTCGGGTCCGGTGGCGGGCACGGTGGTAACGCTTTGCCCCGCTGCTCTGCACTATGACGCCAGCAAGATCACCACCGCCGAGGCGCAACGCTTTGCCGCGCGGATCGGCCATATTGCCAGCGCGTTGCAGCAGGCGGCACCCGGCACTGCCGTTGCACAGATTTCCACCCTGACCGATGCCGAACGCGATCAGGTTTTGCACGGCTGGAACCAAACCAAAACGCCTTATGATTCAATGCAATGCGTGCATCAGGCCTTTGAGGCGCAGGTGGCCAAAACGCCGGATGCGGTGGCGTTGATCTGTAACGCAGACAGCTTGAGCTATGCAACCTTGAACCAGCGCGCCAACCGCGCGGCGCATGTTTTGATTGGCATGGGGGTGATGCCCGGCACTTTGGTGGGGCTATGCGCCCATCGCAGCAGTGATCTGCTGGTCGGGGCTTTGGCGATTTTGAAGGCAGGCGGGGCTTATGTGCCGATGGACCCGGCTTATCCTGCGGATCGCATCGCGCTTTATATCGCAGACAGCGCCTGTCCGGTGATCGTCACGCAATCCGATATTGCGGCAAAGCTGCCACTGCACGCCGCGCAGGTGTTGTGCCTAGATACAGATGGCAGGCCTGCGGGGGCCAGCACGGCCAACCCGACCACGGCCGTCACCTCGGCCGATCTGGCCTATATGATTTATACCTCTGGGTCGACGGGGCGGCCAAAAGGCGTGATGGTTGAGCATCGCAATGTGGCGAATTTCTTCACCGGAATGGATCAGCGGATTGGCGCGGATGGCGGGGTTTGGTTGGCCGTCACCTCGCTTTCCTTCGATATTTCGGTGCTGGAACTGTTCTGGACGCTGGCGCGTGGCTTCAAGGTGGTGCTGACCAGCGACGAAAATCGCAGTTTGGTGTCGGGTGGCCGGATTGCCTCGGCGCAGAAGATGGAATTTTCGATTTATTACTGGGGCAATGATGATGGCGCCGGGCCGAAGAAATACGAACTGCTGCTAGAGGGCGCGAAGTTTGCCGACAGCCATGGCTTTGTGGCGGTTTGGACGCCAGAGCGGCACTTTCATGCCTTTGGCGGGCCCTATCCGAACCCGTCGGTGACGGGGGCCGCAGTGGCGGCGGTGACGAAGAATATCGGCGTGCGCGCGGGGTCTTGCGTGGTGCCGCTGCATCATCCGGCGCGGATTGCCGAAGATTGGGCGGTGATTGACAACCTGACCAACGGGCGTGCGGGCTTGGCGGTGGCCAGTGGCTGGCACCCTGATGATTTCGTGCTGCGCCCCGAAAACACGCCGCCAAACAACAAGGCGGCGATGTTTGCCGCGACCGAGCAGATCCGGCGGTTGTGGCGCGGTGAAACGGTAGAGTTTCCGACCCAGACCGGCAGTTTTGGCGTGGTGACGCAACCGCGTCCGGTATCGAAAGAGCTGCCTATCTGGGTGACCACGGCGGGCAATCCCGACACGTGGCGCGAGGCCGGGGCGATTGGCGCGCATGTGTTGACCCATCTTCTGGGCCAGTCGATTGACGAGGTGGCGGGCAAGATCAAGATCTATCATCAGGCGTTGCGCGCGGCGGGGCATGACCCGGCGCAGTTCACCGTTACCTTGATGCTGCACACCTTTGTGGGCCGGGATCGCGAACAGGTGCGGCGCACTGCGGAAGGCCCGATGAAGGCCTATCTGGGGGCGGCGACGGCGCTGGTGAAGCAATACGCCTGGACCTTCCCGGCGTTCAAAAAGCCACCGGGGGTGACAAACCCGATGGACATCGACACCCGCAACCTGTCGGCAGAAGACACTGCAGCGATCCTTGAGTTTGCGTTCCAGCGCTATTTCGAAGACTCGGGGCTGTTTGGCACCGTTGAAGATGCCTTGGCGCGGGTTGAACAGTTGAAGCGGATCGGCGTGACCGAAGTGGCCTGTCTTGTCGATTACGGTATTGCGCCTGAAAAGGTGATGGAGGGGCTGTATCCGCTAGCCGAAGTGGTCAAGCTGGCCAATGCGGGCGGCGGGGTCGCGGATGGCGACTATTCGATTGCGGCGCAGATTATCCGGCATGGCGTGACGCATCTGCAATGCACGCCATCGATGGCGCGGATGCTGGCGATGAACGATGAAGCACGGATGGCGTTGACGCGGGTGCAAACGCTGCTGCTGGGCGGCGAGGCGTTGCCTGCCGCTTTGGTCAGCGATCTGCGCGGCGCAACTTCGGCGCGGATCATGAATATGTATGGCCCGACCGAAACCACGATCTGGTCGTCCACCGAAGAGGTTGGCGTGGTGGATGGCCTGTGCAATATCGGTAAGCCCTTGGCCAACCAGCAGATGTATGTGCTGGACGAGGCGATGAACCCGCAGCCGGTGGGCGTGGCCGGAGAGTTGTGGCTGGCGGGCGATGGCGTGACGCGCGGCTATTGGCAGCGGCCGGATCTGACGGCAGAGCGGTTTGTGCCTGACCCGTTTGTAACGCCGGATCGCGCCTGCGCTTGGGGCGCACGGATGTATCGCACCGGCGATCTGGTGCGGTGGCGGGCC
>JAHEDL010000333.1 GCA_024641255.1 Pseudorhodobacter sp. | reverse complement strand
GGAAACCGACAAGGCCTGCGCGTACGGCGTGGCCGCAGGCGACGCCAAAGACTTCGTTCCCGCCAGCCACGACATGTATCTTGGCATCATCGAAGCCCGCAAACTGTCGGGCGAATAAGCTTCACCATAAACCGGGCCGTCCCAAAGGCCCGGTTTTTCCTTGGGGGCGACATGGTAGACATCACCTTCGGACCAGAGCCGGGCAAACGCCCCGATCTGTCCAACCCGACCGAAAGCTATCTGCATCAAATCCGCCGCAAACGGCTTTACGGCGCCATCCTGCTGATCTTGTTCGTGGCGCTGATGGCCTCTGGCTTCCATACCGCCCAAGACCGCAACGCCGGTGACTTCCTGTCAGGCCTGCACCAACTCCCCGCCTTCCCCGCCGAAGTCCTGTCCGAGGCTTGGGCCAACCGCGCCGACCTGCCCGGTCTCTTCCTGCAATTCCTGCCGTCCTTGCTGGAAACCATCAACATCGCCGCCGCCGCCACCCTGCTTGGCGGCCTTGCAGGCGCGGTGCTTGCGCTTGGCTCCACCCGCCACCTTGCCCGCTTTCCGCTGCTGACCCCGCTGTACCGCCGCACCGCCGATATCATGCGCGCCATCCCCGAAATCGTCATCGCGCTGATCCTGATCTTCATCCTTGGCGGCGGCCCCATCCCCGCCGTGCTGGCCATCGCCTTCCACACCGCCGGAGCCTTGGGCAAACTGTTCTCGGAATCCGCCGAAAACGCCGATCTGAAACCGCTCGAAGGCCTCGCCTCCACCGGCGCAAGCTGGGCGCAACAGATCTGGCTCGGCATCTTGCCACAGGTCGCGCCAAACTGGCTCAGCTACGCGCTCTTGCGCTTTGAAATCAACATCCGCGCCAGCGCCATCCTTGGCTTCGTCGGCTCGGGAGGCATCGGCTATGACCTGAAACTTGCCCTGCAATGGGGCGGCGGCAAATACGATCAGGTCGTCGCCATTTTCGCCCTGCTGTTCCTTGCCATCATGACCTTCGACCAACTTTCCAGCTTTGCCCGCAACCGCTTGGTAAAAGGCCGCTAAATGACCGACGCCACCTTTTTCACCCTGCAGCGCCGCTTCAAAAACCGCAGACTGACCGCCTTCGCCATCCCCGCACTGATCGTGCTCTATCTCGCCTATCTGTGTATCAGCTTTGATATCGCGGGCCTCGCCGCCCGCGCCCGGCTGGATAACGCCCGCATCCTGCTGTCAGATTTCGTCAGCTATAAAACCCATGTCAGCCGTGACAACCGCACGGGCTCCGTCACCATCGCCATCGAAGGCGAAGCAAAAGGCACCTACGCACCCGGCCAACACCCAGATTGGGTGCAAACCGAAGGCAACGCCACCCGCATCGATCTTGGTCGCGGCAATCTCATCACCTATGACGCGGCGGGCGCGCGCTATGTTGTGCCCGGCTACGGCACCATCGACATCCGCCCGCAAGACGGCAAACTGCAGCTCACCGCGCCGCAACCGCTGCCGTCGTGGATCAACGTCACCGATACCCGGATCTCTGTCACCACCGCCGCCGGTCGGTTTTCCTATTCCCGCTCCAAGGTCGAAACCTTCAAATACCAACCGGGGTGGGAGCTGTTCTTCTTCACCCTCGACAGCCCGTTTTACGGCAAAACCTATGGCCAGCTTACCGCCATGCTGGCAGGCCCGCGGCTTGACCCGGCGCGCAGCAATCTGGCCTATATGGCGCAGGAATTCTGGCACAATAAAATGTGGCACCACGCCGATGTGGCTTGGGCGCTGTTCGAAACCGTGCTGATGGCCTTCCTTGGCACCATGGGCGCCGCGCTTGTGGCGCTGCCGCTGGCTTTCCTTGCCGCCAGCAACTTTTCGCCGCTGCGCACCTTGCGCTTTGGCTTCCGCCGGCTGTTCGATTTCGTGCGTGGCGTCGATGGCCTGATCTGGACAATCCTTTTGGCCCGCGCCTTCGGTCCCGGCCCAATGACTGGCGCGCTTGCGATCTTGCTGACCGATACCGGCACTTTCGGCAAAACCTTCTCCGAAGCCTTGGAAAATATCGACGAAAAACAGGTCGAAGGCATCCGCTCCACCGGGGCAGGGGCACTGCAACGCGCCCGCTTTGGCGTCTTGCCACAGCTTGCGCCGGTGCTGCTCAGCCAAGTGCTCTACTACCTCGAATCCAACACCCGCAGCGCCACCGTCATTGGTGCCATCGTCGGCGGCGGCATCGGTCTGTTGCTGACCCAAGCCATCATCACCCAAAAAGACTGGGAAGAGGTCGCCTATTACATGATCCTGATCGTGCTGATGGTGATGCTGATGGACAGCGCCTCGGGCTGGCTCCGCCGCAAATTCATCAGCCGCAAAGCCTGACGCAAACGGCCAAAGCCACGCCCCCTAACCATTGCTCTTTTCAAAATACTCCCGCCGGAGGCGCACCTCCCCGCCGGCGCAAACCTTAACAATATCTAAACACACATCCGCCAACCTCTTGAAATCTCATACCTCCCGCCCCTGTCCGTCCGTGCGACAGCAAGAAAGTCACCATGCCAAAACTGCACGCCGAAGCCCCGCTCCTGCACCCTGAAACCCAGATCACCAACAGCCATTTCGGCGCCTATTGCGAGGTGGGCCGCTACAGCCGCATCCTCAATTCCACCTTCGAAGACTACAGCTATTGCGACCAGTTTTCCGATATCACCAACACCACCGTCGGCAAATTCGCCAACATCGCCGCAATGACCCGCATCGGCCCCACCGACCACCCGATGCAAAACGCCTCGCTGCACCATTTCCTGTATCGCAGCAGCTATTACTGGGACGATGCCGCCGATGACGACGCATTCTTTCAGGCCCGCCACGCCCGCCGCACCGTGATCGGCCCCGACACCTGGATCGGCCACGGCGTCATCATCAAACCCGATGTCAGCATCGGCGCAGGCGCGGTAATCGGCAGCGGCGCGGTCGTCACCAAAGACGTGCCGCCCTACATGATCATGGCCGGCGTCCCCGCCACCCCACTGCGCCCACGCTTCCCCACCGCCATCGCCGACCGCCTGCAAGCCTTGGCATGGTGGAACTGGTCCCACAGCACATTGCGCACCGCCCTGCCCGATTTCCGCAGCCTGCCCGTTGAAGCCTTCCTCGAAAAATACCACGGCTAACCCCAAACCGCGGCAGCGCCGCCCAAAGGGGCTCAATGCCCCTGCGGACGGCCCTATCTGTCGCCGCGCCTTTCAACGCGCCGCAATACCACCCGCATCAAAACCCCAGCCAGAAAGCCTTGCGCGTCGCTGAAAGGTCCTGTCTGACCCTCTGCAAGACCAACCAGCAAAAATCAATCAGTCCCGCCCCTTGAATCACCAAAGCTTAAGAATTCCCTAAAATGACCATGCTATATCATTGATTATAAACAACTAAAAAAGGTCCCGAGTTGGGACCTCATTCAGCCGCCAATCGCAAGGCCTGCGGCTGCGCCAAAAATCGCCGCGCGGCATCCCCCGCCAGATAGCTCAGCCGCCCCGCCGAAATCGTCGCCTCAATCGCCCGCGTCTCGGCATGCATCACGACCAGATCCGCCCGCAATCCCGGCTCCAACCTGCCCCGATCCACCAGCCGCATAATCTCTGCCGGGCGCTGCGAAATCATCGCCCAAGCCTGCGGCAAGCTCATCACGCCCCGGTCCACCAGCGTCCAGACCGCCAGCGGCAACGCCGGAATATGATAGTCCGAAACCAGCACATCACACAGCCCCTCGGCCGCCAAAGCCAGCGCCGACACGTTGCCCGCCTGACTGCGCCCCCGCACCACATTCGGCGCCCCCATGATCACCGGGCTCATCATCGCATGCGCCGCCGAAGCCGCCCGCCGTGTCAGCGGAAACTCCGCAATCCTCGCCCCCAACATCGAATAGAACTCGCGGGTTTCACCATCAGGATCATCATGGCTGCCATACAGCACCCCCATCCCGTCAAACGCCTCGGCAAGGGTACAAAGACTGCGCGGCACATCCTTCGCCCGCTGTGCGGCAGCTTCCATCACCGCCGCCAACTCATCAGCAGACTTTCCCACCTTGCGCGCCCAACTGGCAAAATCCGCCGGCGCGATGCGGGCCATATGCAATCCTTCGGCAAGGTGATCGTTGAACACC
>JAHEDL010000312.1 GCA_024641255.1 Pseudorhodobacter sp. | reverse complement strand
CTGCACGTCACGACGGGCTTGGTTCGCCAAAGCGGTGGCGTCTATTCCGGCTGCCTTGGCGCGGCTGATGCAGGCAGCACAAAAGCAGGTTCCCAACAGCGTTTCCACTGCGGGTGAAAGCGCGATCAGTTCAAATTCGTGATGATGGCCGTGACGATAGGTCTGAAACCCCGCTGTCTCGATCGCGATTTCACCGATGCCGGGCTGCGCTGCGGTATCAAGGCACAGCGCCGTCAGATAGCGCCGCACCTCGGGCTGTGACGGGCAGAGCGCGTTAACCAACGGGTCGCCGAACGGCGTCTGACAACAAAAATCGGGGTGCAGCGCCCCAAGGCGCGAGTTGTGCAAGCCAACGGTCCAGCCCGTAACGTGAAAATCGGCGGCGTCGCGGGCCAGCGCGGGCAACGCATCATAGTGGTCCACCATGCTTGCCGCCTGCGGCTGCAATAGGCCATAGCGGGCCAAGTCGGGCCGGAAATACACCGTGCCATCTTCCGGAAACCAAACCTTGCCAGCCGGAGCATGCGGCCGCAGAAATTTGCCGGCATGATAGGCAGTCGCAAGCGACACTGCGTTCAATCCGGCATCGCACAAGCGTGCTGCAACGGCGGCAGTGCCTTCCTGCCACAGATCCCACGCATAGACATACATGCCGTGCCGCATCAAAGCGCTGCCTTTTCCTGCCAACAGCTTTTGGATAGGCCCACCCGCGCGGCGCGGCCAATGCCGTGCTGGCATGGCAGCATTCTGGAAACGTATTCGCCTTTCCCCACCGCTTCGCGGTAGCGTTTCTTCAAGCCACAAAGTCCGTGCCATGAAAGAGATTGTGCCATGAAAAACATCGTCGTCACCGGAGGCAGCGGCAAAGCCGGTCGGGCCGTTTGCCGCCATTTGGTCGAACGCGGCTATAATGTGCTGAACATTGACATGCAGGCGTCGTCCGACCCGGTTTGCCCGATGCTGAAGGTGGATCTGACCGATTTCGCGCAGGTGATGGACGCGATGCAATGGAGCGGCGGCAAAGATCACCCGTTCCGCAAATTCCGCACCCCGGACGCGGTGGTGCATTTTGCCGCCATTCCCGCGCCCGACCTCCAGTCAGAAGAGGTGACGTTCCGCACCAATATCACCTCGACCTATAATGTGTTTGATGCGGCCTTGCGGGCCGGGGTGCGGCGCATTGTTTGGGCGTCGTCTGAAACCACGCTTGGCCTGCCGTTCAGCCCGGAAAACCCGCCGGCCTACGCGCCAGTGGATGAAGACCACCCGATGCGCCCCGAAAGCGCCTATTCGCTGTCAAAGGATCTGGGCGAAGAAATGGCGCGGCAGATGGCGCGCTGGAACCCCGGCACCAGCTTTATCGGGCTGCGGCTTTCGAATGTGATGGAGCCGCGCGACTATGCCCGCTTTGCCACCTGGCAAGACACGCCGCATTTCCGCGAATGGAACCTGTGGGGCTATATCGACGCCCGCGACTGCGCGCAGGCGGTGCGGCGGGCCCTGCATGTTGATCTTGTCGGGGCCGATCACTTCATCATCGCCAACGCTGACAGCGCGATGTTGCGTCCCAGCGCGGATTTGATGGCCGAAGTGTTCCCCGATGTGCCGTTGCGCGGCAGCGTCACTGGCACCCAGACCTTGCTAAGCATCGAAAAGGCGCGGCGGGTTTTGGGATACGAACCTGAATACTCTTGGCGCGAGGCGCGTGCCTGATTTCCCTCCCGTCAGTGCTGTCACCTTCCGCGCCACGAAGGGCGCCCGCGCAAATCGCCGGGCGCCCTTCTGATTTGCGCCGCCGCATCTGCGGCTATGCAGCGGCCACATACTATGATGCGTTTATTCAATTTCAATTATCGGTCGCCGCGACCCAGTATGATTTCACCAAAGTTGGCCGGACGAAGCCAACCAGAGACTTCCCTTGCGTAACTCAGATACAACAGGAGTGATCCCTCTATGACTTATTCGTTTCGGACATCCACTGCGGTAATGGCCCTTGGGCTTGGCATGTATGCCTTCGCTCCGGCGGCACTGGCGCAGACTGTCGTTGATTTCACCGTCGCTGAATACAGCTCGAAAACCGGGCCGTATTTTCAAGAAGTCGCCTCGGCATTCGAGGCTCAAAACCCCGATATCAAGATCAATATTCAGGTGGTTCCGTGGGATACGCTGTTGCAGCGTTTGACCACCGATGTCGCCGGTGGCACTGCGCCCGACATTTCGATCATCGGCACCCGGTGGCTGCTTGATTTTGCATCGCAAGGCGTCGCCGAACCGATTGACGCCTATCTGACTCCGGAATTCAAAGGCACCTTCATCGACACCTTCATGAATCCGGGCATCATCGACGGCAAGATCATGGGCCTGCCGGTGGCAGCATCGGCTCGGGCAATGATGGTCAATATGGACCTTTACGACGCTGCGGGCGCCACCCCGCCCACCACTTGGGATGAACTGTACGACGCCTCCAAAAAGATCGCCGCGCTGCCCGACACCTTTGCCTTCGGTCTGCAAGGCAAGGAAATCGAAACCGACGCCTATTTCTACTACTCGCTTTGGACCCATGGCGGCGACATTCTGAACGCCGATGGCACCTCTGGGTTGGACAGCCCGGCGGCGATTGAATCGGCGACGCTTTACAAGAAGATGATCGACGAAGGTCTGACGCAGCCGTCGCCGACCAACTATAACCGCGAAGATGTGTTCAACCTGTTCAAGCAGGGCAAAGTTGGCACGATCTTTACCTTCCCGATGCTGGTTCCGCAGATCAAGGAAGAAGCCCCGAACCTGCATTACAAGATTTTGCCCTTCCCGGAAGCCACCGCCAAGGCAACTTATGGCGTGACCGACACGCTGATGATGTTCGCAGATTCTGATGCGAAAGAAGCGGCGTGGAAGTTCATCGAATTCGCCTATGGCGACGCCAACCGCGAAAAGTTTGATGTGGGCGAAGGCTTCTTGCCGGTGACCAAGAACGTGGCCGCCCTGCCCTACTTCAACGAAGACCCCGATGTCGCCGGCTTTGCTGCGGGTCTGCCCTATGCCAAGTTTGCGCCTGTGATCGCCAACTGGGAAGAAATCGCTGATGTCACCGTGCGGACCATGCAGCAGATCTATCTGGGCGAAGTCACCCCGGAAGCCGGCCTGAAGGCAGCCGCCGCCGAAGTGAACAAAATCCGCGGTCTTTGACCTTTGACAAAGCACAGAGCGGCCTTTGCCGCTCTGTGTCGCTTATTCTGCGAATATCAGCTTGGGTTTGGAGACGATGGCAAACAAAGCAAAAATATCCATACCCATGCTGATGGTCTTGCCCAGTTTGTTGCTGGCAATTGGCATCATCGGGTATCCGATCCTTGATCTTGCCTGGACGTCGATGCAAGAGGTCAGCCGCTTTGGCAAATTGCAGGGCTTTGTCGGGTGGGAAAACTTTGGCGAGGTCTTTGGCGACCCGCTGTTTTATGAATCGCTGTGGCGGACAGGCATCTGGACCGGTGCCGTGGTTATCGGCACGCTGCTGATCTCGATGCCCGTGGCGATGATCTTGAACGATGACTTCTATGGCCGCGGTCTGGCACGGGTGCTGGTGATGCTGCCTTGGTCGATTTCGCTGACGATGACCGCCGTGGTCTGGCGTTGGGCGTTGAATGGCCGGTCTGGTCTGTTGAATGCAACACTGATGCAGATGGGCATCATCAGCGAACCGATCGAATGGTTGGCCGAAGCGTCGACCGCCTTCACCGTGGAAATTCTGGTTGGCATTCTGGTGTCGATCCCGTTCACCACCACCATTCTGCTGGGTGGCCTGTCGGCGATGCCACAAGACGCCTACGAAGCGGCGGTGGTCGATGGTGCCTCGGGCTGGCATCAGTTCCGCTTTATCACGCTGCCGCTGATGAAGCCGTTCATCAACATCGCCATCGTGCTGAACGTGATCTACGTTTTCAACTCTTTGCCGATCATCTGGGTGATGACCGAAGGCGGTCCGGCAAATGGCACCGATATTCTGGTGACATACCTTTACAAACTGGCCTTCCGCTTTGGCCAATTGGGCAAAGCCTCGGCCATATCGCTGATCATGTTTGGCGTGCTGCTGGTGTTCACCCTGCTTTATGTCGTGCTGCTAAGCCGGAATGAAGCCGATGCCGCC
>JAHEDL010000293.1 GCA_024641255.1 Pseudorhodobacter sp. | reverse complement strand
CCGCGCAGGTTTCGGTCACTGCGCTGCATTCGTTAACGCTGACCTTCTTGCCGAAATGGCTGACGGCACTTCACAACCGTGTCGGCCCGATCTCCAGCCGGGTTTTACCCGAAAACTATGCACTCTGCCTGGAAGCCTTGGTCGATGGCGGCTACGACTTTATGTTGACCTACCATCACCCCAGCGTTTCGGTGCCACTGGACCCCGCCCGCTTTCCTTTCGCAATCATCGGCGCCGACAGGCTAACTGCCGTCGCCAATCCGGCGGCGCTTGCGGGGTGGGGCCCCGGCCCCCTGCCCCTTTTGCAATATTCGCGCGGGTCGTTCCTTGGCCTGCTGACCGCATTGGCGGAAAATCAACCCGGCGCGCCCGCCACACGCGTCGCCCACGTCAACGAAAACTCGCTTGCCGAGGCGCTGAAGTTCATGGCGCTAGAGGGGCACGGGCTGGCATGGCTGCCACGACAGTTGGTGTCGGGCGACATCGACGCCGGGCGCTTGGTTGTCGTCGCCCCCGAACTGCCAATGGAAATTCGGCTATACCGCAACGGCGAACGCGCCCGCGCGGTGGTTGAAAAGGTTTGGCAGGCGGCAAACTATTCGAAAACGGAATAACCTAGTCAGTCTTGGCATTGGCGCGCCGTCAAACGGCCCGATATGACAGAGCAAGCTGGAACTGCATCCAGCCCAATCCTCACCCCAGTCGCCCCTGAAACCCGGTTTCACGGAACGGCGAAGCCTTGCCCGAAAGCACCCGATGACCCGCATTGAACATGACCTGATCGGCGACCGCGACGTTCCCGCCCACGCTTTGTGGGGCATTCATACGCTGCGCGCGGTTGAAAACTTTCAAATCACCGGACGCACCATCGCCGATACGCCCGACCTGATCGTGGCGTTGGCCTGTATCAAACAGGCCGCAGCCGAAGCCAACGCCGAACTTGGCCTTCTGGACGCAGCGCGCCGCGACGCCATCATCGCTGCCTGCCGCGAAATCCGCGACGGCCAATGGCATGACCAGTTCGTTGTTGACCCGATTCAGGGTGGCGCCGGCACCTCGACCAACATGAACGCCAACGAGGTGATCGCCAATCGCGCGCTTGAAATCATGGGGCATCCGCGCGGGGCGTATCAGCACCTGCACCCCAACGAACATGTAAACGCCGGGCAATCGACCAATGATGTCTACCCGACCGCGCTTAAACTTGCGGCACGGGTTGGGGTGCATCGGCTGCTGGGGGCGATGGAGGTACTGCGGCTTGCCTTCGCGGCCAAAGCGGCAGAGTTTGCTGACGTGCTGAAAATGGGCCGCACCCAATTGCAAGACGCGGTGCCAATGACCTTGGGGCAGGAATTCGGCACCTATGCGATGATGCTGAAAGAAGATCAGGCGCGCCTGGCCGAAGCCGTCGATCTGATCCGCGAAATCAACCTTGGGGCCACGGCCATCGGCACCGGCATCAACACGCACCCACGCTATGCCGCCTTGGTGCGTGAGAAACTGTCGGCAATCTTGGATTATGACCTGATCACTGCGCCCGATCTTGTCGAGGCGACGCAAGATTGCGGCGCTTTCGTGCAGCTTTCAGGGGTGCTGAAACGGGTGGCGGTGAAGCTGTCGAAAACCTGCAACGATCTGCGGCTTTTGTCGTCGGGGCCGCGTGCGGGTTTTGGTGAAATCAACCTGCCAGCGCGTCAGGCGGGATCGTCAATCATGCCGGGCAAGGTAAACCCGGTGATCCCCGAAGTCGTCAACCAGATCGCGTTCGAGGTGATCGGCAATGACATGACAATCACCATGGCCGCCGAAGCAGGGCAACTGCAACTGAACGCCTTCGAACCGATCATTTTCTACAGCCTGCACCGCAGCCTGTCGCATCTTGCCGCAGGCTGTCTGACGCTTGAAGCAAACTGCGTCTGCGGCATCACCGCCAACCGCGACCATCTGCGCGGCATTGTCGAACGCTCGATCGGGATCGTTACCGCGCTGAACCCCTATATCGGCTATAGCAACGCGACCGATGTTGCGATGCAGGCGTACCACTCGGGCCGGGGCGTCTATGAAATTGTGTTGGAACGCGGGCTGATGGACAAAGCCAGCCTAGAGGCCGCCTTGCGCCCCGAAGCGCTGACAGCACCGCAAGAATTCAAACCGGTGCCGCACTGATCAACACGGCGAGGTTGAGGTTTTGCGTAGCGGGCGCCAATCCCGCCACGCCCCCCCCAACTGCGCACGGCACAACAAAGTTGCGCGAAATCAAAGACGCTGTCCGCCTGATATGCTGCTATAATACCCGCACATACTTACCACGGGAGGTGGATATGCAGATTTCGCAGCTATCAATTTTCGCTTTCGTCGGGTCGATCTTGTTTGCAACGGTGGGCGGTGCCGCAAGCAGTTGCACCGATTGGATGGATCAAGGCGACGGCACGTCTTGGACAACCTGCGTTGACGATAGCGGTGTGCAGCACTGCTACAAAATCAACAACACGCCCGGCAGCACCGCCTATGAAGTGTCCTGCTCGTCGTAATCAGGTCTAAGAACCAGACCGTGCCGGGGCGGCAATAGCGCGCGCTGCCCCGGCGCACTGCGGCCCGCCTTAAGGTGCTATGTGCGCGTGGGCGGGGTTTGCCCTGCGCTGCAATGCCATCGCGCTGGCTACCGCGCCGCCTTCCATTTTAATCAATCCCATCAGAAGCTTCGCGGCACCGCCGCATTTGCGCCCCGCTTCGGCGCAGCCCTGCCCTGCATCTTGCTCCCCGTGTCTTGGGCTGGCCTGTAGGGGGTGGGGCGGTGGCAATGTTATCTCTTCTGGGCTATTGGCTGGCCCCGGCAGATCGCACCTTACCGCGCATCACCGATCTTGCGCTTGTGCCCACACAACCCGGCGGCACGCCGACGCTTTATGCAACCACCCGCTATGGCGGTGTGCTTTCGGGCTGGTCGCTTGCGGCAAACAGCGCCAGCACGCTAAGCACCGCCAACCTTCTACGCCCTGACGCAGCAGGTGCCGTGTCGGGCATCGGCACGTTGCACAGCGGCACCACAACCTACCTGATAACCGGCGGCGGCACGGGCGGTGATATGCTGCTGCATCCGCTTGCCGCCAATGGCAGCATTGCCGCACCGCGCAACCTTGGGCGCCTGCCGCAATTTGGTGGCGATCTGATTGCGTTGGAAACCGTCGATCTTGGCGCAGGCCAATCCGCCGTTTATGGCGGCATTCTGGGCAAAAGCGGTATCGGCCGCCTGACCTTCGGCACCGCCGCCAACCTGATCAGCAGCGGCACCACCGCCGACACAGCACTTACGCACGCCGACCGTGTTGTTGCTTTGGCTCACACCCAAATTTCGGGCGTAAACTATCTGTTTTCCGCCAGCACCTTGGATGCAGGCGTTTCCGCTTGGGCGGTTGCCAGCAACGGCACCCTGCAAGCCACCGCCAACTTTGGTGCCTCACAAGGGCTGTGGATCACCGCGCCAACCGCGCTTGAGGCGCTGCACCTTGGGCGCGAAACCTTCCTGATCGTCGCTGCCGCCGGGTCTGGATCACTATCTGTGCTTGAAATCGAACCGAACGGCGCGCTGCGCATGGCAGCGCATGTGCTCGATGATCTGGGCAGCCGGTTTGCCGGTGCTACCGCGCTTGCCTGCGCCGAAATCAACGGGCAGGCTTATCTGGTGGCGGGCGGATCGGATGATGGCCTCACCCTGTTTCAAATGCTGCCCGGCGGTCGCCTTCTGGCGCTGACAACGCTGGCCGATACGCTGCAAATGGGGCTCAGCAACATCTCGGCGCTTAGCCTGCGCGCCACCGCGACGGGGCTGGATATCTTCGCGGCAAGCGCGGCAGAGCCGGGCATTACCCAGTTGCACTACACCTTGGGCACGGCGGGCGTCACGCTGCATGCCAGTTCGGCCGGTGGCACGCTGACGGGCGGCGCAGGGGCCGATATTTTATGCGGCGGGTTTGGTGCCGACCTTCTCATCGGCGGCTCTGGCGACGACATCGTGCTTGATGGCGACGGCAGCGATCAGATGCAGGGCGGCATCGGCGCAGACACCTTTGTGCTAAGCGCCGATGCCCGCGCCGACAGCATCCTGGATTTCACCCTGGGCCAAGACCGCATTGATCTGTCGGCATGGCCGATGCTGCGCGATCTGCGCCAGCT
>JAHEDL010000283.1 GCA_024641255.1 Pseudorhodobacter sp. | reverse complement strand
GGCTACAAGACCCACATCTACGAACCGGCCGCCAACCCGCCCGCCGCCGATGTGGCGCATGCGGTCACCACCGCCAGCTACGACGACATCGCAGCGTTGCAAGCCTTTGCCGCGACGGTGGATGTGATCACCTATGAATTCGAAAACATCCCGACGGCGGCGCTGGACGCACTTGAAGCCCTGCGCCCGATCCGGCCGAACCGCCGCGCCTTGGCCATCAGCCAAGACCGCCTGCTGGAAAAAGACTTCCTCACCGGGCTTGGCCTGACCTGCGCGCCCTATGCGCCGGTGCAAAGCCTGCCCGACCTGAGCGATGCCATCGCCAAAATCGGAACGCCCGCGATTCTGAAAACCACCCGTCTTGGCTATGACGGCAAGGGCCAGGCGCGGTTGAAATCTGCCGAAGACGCCGCCGCCGCCCATGCCAGCATGGCGGGCGCGCCTTCGGTTCTGGAAGGCTTCATCGACTTTTCGCACGAGGTTTCGGTGATCGCGGCGCGCGGCCTTGACGGGTCGGTTGCCTGCTATGATCCCGGCGAAAACGTCCACAAGAACGGCATCTTGCACACCACCACCCTGCCCGCCCGGCTGTCGCCCTCGCAGCGCAGCGATGCAATCTTGCTTGCCGCGCGGATTTTGAACGCGCTGGAGTATGTCGGCGTGATGGGAGTTGAACTTTTCGTCACCCCGCAGGGCTTGATCGTCAACGAAATCGCGCCGCGCGTGCACAACTCGGGCCATTGGACGCAGAACGGCTGCGCGGTGGATCAGTTCGAACAGCACATCCGTGCCGTCACTGGCCTGCCCTTGGGCGATGGCGGGCGACATTCCGATGTGGTGATGGAAAACCTGATCGGCGATGACATCGACCAGATCCCGGCACTGCTAAAGCAGCGCGACACCGCGATCCATCTTTATGGCAAGGCCGAAGCCCGTCCGGGCCGCAAGATGGGCCATGTCAACCGGATGATCCGCAAGGCCTAAGGCCCAAAGCGGGCGGCGGTTGCCAGCGCAAGGCACCTCCGGCGGGAGTATTTAGAAAAGAGCAATGGCAAAGGGCGGCGTCGCCCTTTGTTTGCGTTACGAACAGACCACGGCGATCACCATGAACTTGCACTTCGGCGCGGTTTTGGCGGGGGCGGTCGGCGCCGGTTTGGTTGCGGTGTTCTTTGTGGTGGTGGTGGCCGCCGGTTTCTTGGTGGTGGCTTTCGGTTTTGACGGGGCCTTTGCCACTTGTGCCGGGGTTTCGCAGACCTTGGCAGGTTCAGCCGCCAGCATCCGCCACGCGGCCTCTGTTGGTTCCATCTCGCCCGCGTCAACCTTCTTGGCCTTGTAATAGGCGGTCATCGCCAGACGCGAGCCATTGCCCCATTGGCCATCAACCCGCATGCCATAGCAGCCGACGCGTTTCAGTTCATCCTGCACGGCCAGCGGCAGATTGTCGGGCGCGGGTTTGGCGTTCAGGCTGCGGGTGTCACTATCCATTGCCGCAAGCTTTTCATCGGCCCCGCCCTGACCAATCACCGAAATCCCCCCCGGCGGCGGCACGATGGCCGAGGCTTGTTCGGCCAGATCAAAGGCGGGCAGCGGATCGTCGACCAGCGGCGCAAAGAAGAACTGTTCGCGCAGCGATGATTGGTCCCACGGCGTCTGTTTGCCACCCGTCGCCGTGCCGACATCGTTGCGCACCGCGATCATCAGATCGGAAATCGTCTGCCCCGGCGTCGCGATATTGCGCAACAGCGCCGCAGTGAACGGGCTGTTGGCCGACCCTTCGGTCTTGTCCCACGCCACCGCCCCCGGCGCGGTCGCAAAGGCCACAAAGGTGCCCGCGCCGCCGTCAAACTGTGCCAGCCCGCCAGTTTCAACGCCTTTGATACCCTTCACCGCATCGGGCAGCGGCGTATCGCGGCAGGCATCCAGAAACAGCAACAACTGGCTGGTTTTGCCCTTCAGCACCTTGGCAATATCATCCAGCCGCCAGGTTTCCGATTGCAGCGCCGCCTGATCCGCCAATTTCGCGCCCACCGGCACCAGATGATTCACCCCGCCCATTTGAAACGCATGGCCGGAATAATAAAACAGCACCGTATCCGCCTGATCCACCTGCCCGGCAAAGGTGCCAAGCACCGCCTGAAACACCTCTGGGCCAACGTCGGTCAGCAGCGTCACCTCGAACCCCAGGTCACGCAGCGCCTTTGACATCGCCTGCGCATCCGCCACCGGTGTTGCCAGCCCGGGCAACGTCTCATAGGCCTCGTTGCCAACCACCAGCGCAAGCTTGCGCCCCGCCGCCTCGGCCATCAACGGAAACACCGCAAGCGCCAGAACGCCCAACAGGCACTGCCTCATAATCTGCGGCACACGGTGAAACATCGGGGAAATCCATCTTTGAAATTGCAAACAGTCTACGCCGATTCCCCATAATCGCAAAGCGCAGCCTTGCCGCGCCTGGCACCTTACGGCCCGCCAAAGGTTTCTTGCACCGCAGCGCCATAGCTTAGCTGATGGTCAAACCGCCCCTTGGCCAGAAACTCCAGCACTTCGGCAATCACCACCGGGTTCAGCATCATGAACGTATGCGTCACTGGCAGGGTGATATGGTCGGTCATCCCCGCAACCTTGGTGCTTTTCACCGAAACCTTGCCGTCATCCGCCCCCGGAATCACCGCCGAGGTGATCGGGTTCAACGACTGATCCCCGGCAATCACCCCCAATTCGTAATCCGGCAGCGGCAGCGCAAGCGGGATCGAGCCTTTGCCCGTGCCCAATTCCAACCCCGCCGGGCCGTTCAGCCATTCAAACGCCCCCATGCGCCCGAACGCATCCACCAATTCCGACCCTTTGTTGGGCGGGCCCAGCATCACCACCCGCCCCATCAGATCGGGTTTGTGATCTTTCAACCAATAGCGTGCCAGAATGCCGCCCATCGAATGCGTGACGAAATTCACCCGCTCTGACGCGCCGGTCGCATCCACGCATTGCGCCACCCGCACACCCACCCCCTGCGCCAGCTCTGCAATCGGCGCATCAGTAGACGGATAGCTTTCGTTGATCACGTGATAGCCATGATCAACCAGCGCCGCTTCCATCGCGATCAGCGACGCTTCGCTGCGCGCAAGCCCATGCAGCAGCACAACGCAGTCCGCCCGCGCCGCCGTGGCACCCAACAGCGCCGCCCCCAAGATCAAAATCAACCGCCGCAGCATATTCGCATTAAAGCGCAATGCCTGTGCAGCACAAGCACCGCTTTGCGGCTTGCACCGCGCCATTGTCCTGCTAAGTTTTCTATGTCGAGCATTCCGCTCGACATTCTCAGGGCGGGGTGCAATTCCCCACCGGCGGTAAAGGGGCAACCCCAAGCCCGCGAGCGCCAAGGGTTTCCCCGCGAAACCTTTGGGTCAGCAGATCCGGTGCAACTCCGGGGCCGACGGTATAGTCCGGATGCAAGAGAATGAGACCACGCCCCCGCCCTATCCGGGCATCGGGCATGGCCCCCTCATATCCCCCTGATTGATGCGCGGTTTTGAAAGGACCACACATGAATCAGTCTACCCGTTCTTCGGCAAAGAACCCGATGCTGGGCGCGCTCTATATGGTGCTGGCGGGCATCGCCTTTGCCTCTGCCAATGCAGTCACCTGGACCGTCACCTATAAAATGGGCTTCAAGCCACAGTCAGATGCGTTCTGGCAATATGCCATCGCCTTGGTGTTCTTCCTGCCCTTCATCTGGAAACAAGGCCTTGCTTCGCTGCGCAGCCGCAATCCGGGCCTGCATATCTTGCGCGTGGTGCTGTCGGCGCTTGGCGTGCAAGCCTTTGTGATGTCGTTCTCGGCCGGCCTGCCGATCTGGCATGTCGTGGCGCTGGTGATGACCTCACCGTTCTTCGTGCTGATCGGCGCGGTGCTGTTTCTGGGCGAAGCCGTGGCCCCCAACCGCTGGATCGCCGCCAGCATCGGCTTTGCCGGCGCGATGATCTTGCTGCAACCTTGGCAAAGCGGCTTCCCGCTCGGCGCGCTCTATCCAGTCGCCGCGGCAGTGCTTTGGGGGGCAGCGTCGCTTGTTACCAAACGCCTGACCCAAGACGAACCGCAAACCTCGATCACCATGTGGTTGCTGGTGCTGCTAACGCCGATCAACGCCGGCCTGTCGTTGCAAGCCGGGTTTGAACTGCCCACTGGCAGC
>JAHEDL010000279.1 GCA_024641255.1 Pseudorhodobacter sp. | reverse complement strand
TTGCGTGCCGACTTTTGCCATCCCGTAAAGCTCTAGGATATGCTCATTATAAAGGCCGACGCAGCCATTCGATGACCGACGGCCGATTTTGCGGGTGTCATGCGTGCCGTGAATACGGAAAGCCGGCCAACCAAGGTACAGAGCGCGAACGCCAAGCGGATTTTCGGGTGAACCACCGGGAACGATTTTGGGCCAATCCGGGTTGCGCTCAAGCTCGCCCGCAGTGGGGATCCATGTCGGGTTTTCGACCTTCTGGATCACTTCCGTGCGGCCGCGACGGGTCAGCTCTTCGTTCAACGGCACCGAAGTTGGGTAAAGTTTGTAAACCGACTGGTCTTCCGACCAGTAATGCAAAGCCCGCGATTCGAGGTCGGCAACAATCGCCCCGTTATGGGTGTTGTCGAAGTGGTCGCGCCAATCAATCATCCGAAAGCCAGAGATGTTGTTGCGAACCGGGCCTGCCAGCGGCTTGTCCATTTCGGTGGTTCCGGCCTGTTGTGCGGCGGCGGGAAGGGCGGCTGCAGTCAGAATCGATGCAGCACCGCCCACAAAAATACGACGATTCAGGATATTACGAGTTTCGGCGGTCATGCGCTGATCTCCTTTGTTTCTGCTCTGCGCGGCTTTTACCGTTTTGTCTGAGCAGTCGCAAATCAAAGACACGTCAATAGGCGGGCTCACGCTAAGTTTGGCAGGCTTTTGCCCGGTTAGGTTTGAATCCTTGGAAAATTTTCGATAAGGACAGGCGATCAACAGTCCCAAAGCAGGGACGTATACGGTGAAAGACAGATGAACAGACGGACAGCTCTTGTTGCGGGCAGCGCTACCCTTCTTCTTTCGGCGTGCGTGATGTCTGCGCCGCCGCCGGTGGACGCAAATGGCAACGCCTTGCCGCAGGTTTACCCCATTGACGCCCAGACTGCGCAGATAATCCCGTTCCGTCTGTTGGATTCCGTCAACTCGTTGCGGGCCGCAAAAGGCGTTTCGCCGCTGGCATATAATGCCATGCTTAACGCGGCCGCTTTGACCCATTCGCGGGATATGTCGGTGCAAAACCGGCCGTGGCACTTTGGATCGGACGGCTCTTCGCCGCTGCTGCGGGTGAAGCGCGTTGGTTATCCGGGCATGTTCTTGGGCGAGGCTATCTCGGAAACCTACCAGACCGAATTGGAAACCCTGTCGGCCTGGATGGCGCAGGCCGATACCCGCGACGTGATTCTTGATCCAAGCGCCCGCGAGATCGGCTTTGCTTGGTTCCAGGAACCTTCGGGCAAAATCTGGTGGACGTTGATCACGGGCGGCTGATCACGGTCCAACCGCAGAATTGCAAAAAGGGGGCCGCTTGGCCCCCTTTTCTTATGGCAGAATGATGATCGGTGTGCCGGGTTTGATCATCGCAAAGATCTTTTCAATCTCGCGGTCTGTCACGGCGATGCAGCCCGCGGTCCAGTCTTCCCGCGACACTGCGCGCGGTTTGCCGTTTGCTTTCCGCGGCGGTCCGCCGTGGATCATAATATCGCCGCCCGGCGGTTTCCCTGCCGCAGCCGCATAAGCGCGGTCTTCCTTGTTCGGATAGCTGACCCGCAACGACAGGTGATAGGTCGAGTTCGGGTTTTTCTCGCTGATATAATAGACACCCTCGGGCGTTTTGCCGTCGCCTTCAAAGTGCTTCTTGCCAACCGGCACGCCGCCCAAGTGAATGTCATAAGACATCAGCACTTTGTCGTCGTTCAGCAGATACATCTTCCGATCGGCCTTATGGACCTGAATCGATGTCACGGGCGCGCCGCTATAAGTTTTGAATTTTGACGAACAGGCGGTCAGGGTAAGACCTGCCAGCACCATCATGATTATCCGCAAGAACCGCATCGACTGCCCGCTTTGTTATGTTTTGCCTAGGCAATACCGAAAATCACCAGTGCTGCCTAGTCTGCGAATGCGCAAAGCCAATCACGCTTTTTTCAACACTCAGCGGCTGAAACGCGCGACCAATTCGACGTGCGATGACCAGCGGAACTGATCAACAACCTGCACCCAATCCAGATGGTAGCCGCCTGCAATCAGCGTTTTGGCGTCACGCGCAAAGGTGATCGGGTTGCACGATACGCTTGCAATCACCGGCACCGCCGATTTTGCCAGCACGGCCATTTGCGCTTCGGCACCTGCGCGCGGTGGGTCGATTACCACGGCGTCAACGCCTTTGAACTCATCAGGTTCCAGCGGGCGGCGGAACAGATCGCGGGTTTCCACGGTGACCCGCCGCAGCCCTTCGGCGTTGTTTGCACCTTTTTGCAACGCAGTCGTCATGGCCGATTCGCCCTCTACGGCATGCACTTCGGCACGTTCGGCCAAGGGCAGGGCAAAGGTGCCAACGCCGGCAAAAAGATCGGTGATCTTCTTGGCCGACCCAATCGCCAGTGCCACCGATTGCAACAAGGCAGCTTCGCCTTCGGCGGTGGCCTGCAAGAACGCGCCGGGCGGCGGTGACACCAGGGCGCGGCCAAAGCGTTGCATCGGTGCTGTGCGCAGCGCCACGGTTTCGCCGTTCCACGTCAGGCGCGCAAAGCCGTAGGTTTCCGTCACCCGTGCCAGTTCCAGTTGCAGCGCGGAATCAAGCTCTTTGCCGCCCGTCACCATCACATCCGCGCCGGAAAGCGACCGTGTCACTGTTAGCGAAACCTCAGCCGTGCGCGAACCGCCCAGCTTTACCAGCGCCTCTAGCCCCGGAAACGCGGCAATCAGGTCAGGGTGCAACAGCTGACAATTCGGCACGTCCACAACCATATCCGATGCGCGGGCATGAAACCCCATCAGCGCGCCAGATTTCGTGCGCCGCGCCGCAATCGTCGCTCGCCGCCGCGATCTTGGCGGCGACGTCAGAATTGGCCGAAAAACCGCCTCCAGCCCCTGGCCAGCCAAAGCGCCTTTCACGATCCCCAACTTCCAATCGGCCACAAACGCATCCGACGCGTGCTGCATCATGCACCCGCCGCAGGTTTTGGCGTGGACGCAGGGCGCTTTCACCCGGTTGACCGATGGCGTCACGATGCGGAAATCCGCAAGATGATCGCCCTGCAACGTGCCTTCTACCTCTTCGCCCGGCAACATTCCGGGCACAAAGATATTGCCCTCTGGTCCCTGCGCGATGCCGTCGCCCAGATGTCCAAGCCGTTCGATGGTAACTTTCACTCTGCCGCTTCCTTTTCTTCGACGCCAATGAAGCCGCCCGACTGGCGGTTCCAATAGCGGGCATAAAGCCCGTTTGCGGCCAACAACTCCGCATGGCTGCCCTGTTCCACAACGCGCCCCGCGTCAAGCACCACAATGCGGTCCATTTCGGCAATGGTGGAAAGCCTGTGCGCAATGGCCAACACGGTTTTACCCTGCATCACCTTTGCCAAAGCGTGCTGGATGCTGGCCTCAACCTCGGAATCAAGGGCCGAGGTTGCTTCGTCCAGCACCAGAATCGGCGCGTCTTTCAAAAAGGCACGCGCCAAGGCGATGCGTTGACGTTGCCCGCCCGAAAGTTTGACGCCGCGTTCGCCTAAATAGGCATCATAGCCTTTGCGGCCCGCAAAATCCCGCAGACCCAAGATAAATTCATGCGCTTCGGCTTGGGTCGCCGCCGCGATCATCTCTGCCTCGGTCGCGTCAGGTCTGCCGTACATGATGTTTTCACGCGCCGAACGGTTAAACATTGCGGTTTCTTGCGTGACCATTCCGATCTGCCGCCGCAGAGATTCCTGCGTGACAGACCGCACGTCGATGCCGTCAATCAGAACCCGGCCCTTTTCGGCATCGTATAGCCGCAACAGCAGGGCAACCAAGGTTGATTTGCCTGCGCCCGACGCGCCGACAATGCCAATCTTTTCCCCCGGCGCAATTGACAGGTTTAGCCCATCAACACCGCCACGCCCGTCTTCGGTTTTGCGACCATAGGCGAACGACACATCCTCTATCCGCACAGCCCCTTTGGCATGCGGCATTTCAGTTGCATCGGGCGCATCGGCCAAGGTGTAGGGCGGTGTCAGGGTTTTAACACCATCTTCCACTTCGCCCAGATTGCCGAAGATTGACATCAGGCTGAACGAAACCCAGCCCGTCATCTGCGCCAGCCGGAAAGAAATGGCCCCCGCCGCCGCAATGTCGCCAGAGCTGGCGCCGCCTTTCGACCAAAGCCAAACCGTTGC
>JAHEDL010000276.1 GCA_024641255.1 Pseudorhodobacter sp. | reverse complement strand
GGTCAGAAGGCTGTCATCACCCACGCTAAAAACAGCATCGCTGGTTTCCGCGTTCGTGAAGAGATGCCGCTGGGCTGCAAGGTTACCCTGCGTGGCGACCGGATGTATGAATTCCTCGACCGTCTGATCACGATCGCTCTGCCGCGCGTCCGCGACTTCCGCGGCGTGAAGCCGACCTCGTTCGATGGCCGTGGCAACTACGCCATGGGCTTGAAAGAGCAAATCGTGTTCCCCGAAATCGAATTCGACAAAGTCGATGAAGTGCTCGGTATGGACATCATCATCTGCACCACCGCCAAGACCGATGCGGAAGCGAAGAGCCTGTTGAAGAACTTCAACATGCCCTTCACGTCCTGATCGCGCGAGGAACCTGACAATGGCAAAAAAATCCATGGTGAACCGCGAAGTGAAGCGCGCCGCACTTGTGAAGCAACACGCTTCCAAGCGCGCTGCTCTCAAAGCGGTGATCAACGACCAGGCGAAACCGGTTGAAGAGCGCTTCAAGGCGACCATCAAACTGGCAGAGCTGCCCCGTAACTCGTCCGCCACCCGGCTGCACAACCGCTGCCAGCTGACGGGCCGCCCGCATGCGTTCTATCGCAAGCTTAAACTCTCGCGGATCATGCTTCGTGAACTGGCCTCGTTTGGTCAGATCCCGGGCATGGTGAAGTCGAGCTGGTAAGGAGGTTCAGAAAATGATGATGAACGATCCGATCGGCGACATGCTGACCCGTATCCGCAACGCACAACTGCGTGGCAAGTCGACCGTGTCGACCCCTGCTTCGAAGCTGCGCGCTTGGGTTCTGGACGTGCTGGCGTCCGAAGGCTACATCCGTGGCTATGAGCGCAACAAGTCCGACAATGGTCAGGGCGAGTTGGTGATCAGCCTCAAGTACTTCGAAGGCACCCCTGTGATCCGCGAACTGAAGCGCGTATCGAAGCCGGGCCGTCGTGTGTACATGTCCGTCAAAGAAATTCCGAGCGTCCGTAACGGCCTTGGTATTTCGATCGTCTCCACGCCGAAAGGCGTCATGTCTGATGCAAATGCACGGTCTGCCAATGTTGGCGGCGAAGTGCTTTGCACCGTGTTCTGAGGAGGGTGGTATGTCTCGTATTGGCAAAAAACCCGTAGGCTTGGCGAAGGGCGTTTCGGCGACCATCTCTGGCCAGACCGTCGAAGTGAAAGGTCCGAAAGGCACCCGCAGCTTCACCGCTACCGACGACGTCACGCTGACGATGGACGAAGGCGCAATCAAAGTGACCCCGCGTGGCACTTCGAAGCGCGCTCGTCAGCAGTGGGGCATGGCGCGGTCGATGGTTGAAAACCTCGTGATCGGCGTGACCGATGGCTTCAAAAAAGAGCTGGAAATTCAAGGTGTGGGTTACCGCGCCGCGATGGCTGGCAACGTTCTGAAGCTGTCTCTCGGCTATAGCCACGAAGTCAACTTCGACGTTCCGGCTGGCGTGACTGTCACGTCTCCGAAGCAAACTGAAATCGTTGTGGAAGGCATTGATCAACAGTTGGTTGGTCAGGTCGCTGCGAACATCCGCGAGTGGA
This sequence comes from Pseudorhodobacter sp., assembly GCA_024641255.1. GTDB lineage: Bacteria > Pseudomonadota > Alphaproteobacteria > Rhodobacterales > Rhodobacteraceae > Cypionkella. Next base: position 2,639 of record JAHEDL010000276.1, on the reverse strand, counting down.
AAAAGCCCGAGCCCTATAAAGGCAAAGGTATCCGCTACAAGGGCGAGTTCGTGTTCCGCAAGGAAGGCAAGAAGAAGTAAGGGACGCAATCATGGCGAACAACAAGAGAGAGCTGTTCCTCAAGCGCCGCCAGCGCGTCCGGAACAAAATCAAAGCGACTTCGCACGGGCGCCTGCGCCTGTCCGTTCACCGCTCGTCCAAAAACATCAGCGTTCAGCTGATCGACGATGTCAAAGGCGTGACCTTGGCAGCGGCGTCCACTCTGGAAAAAGAGCTGGGCTTCGTTGGCAAGAACAACGTCGAAGCGGCCACGAAAGTGGGCGCGACGATCGCCGAACGGGCACTTAAGGCCGGCGTCGAAGAGTGCTACTTCGACCGCGGCGGTTTCCTCTTTCACGGTAAGATCAAGGCTTTGGCCGATGCTGCCCGTGAAGGCGGACTGAAGTTCTGAGGAGTTGAAAAATGGCAGAACGTGAAAACCGTCGGGATAATCGTGGTGGCAATGACCGTCGCGACAACCGGCCGGAAGAAACCCCGGAATTCGCTGACCGTCTGGTCGCGATCAACCGTGTGTCGAAAACCGTCAAGGGCGGCAAACGCTTTGGCTTTGCAGCGCTTGTGGTCGTAGGCGACCAGAAGGGCCGTGTCGGCTTCGGCAAGGGCAAGGCAAAGGAAGTTCCGGAAGCGATCCGCAAGGCGACCGAGCAGGCAAAGCGCCAGCTTATTCGCGTGCCGCTGAAAGACGCCCGCACCCTGCACCACGACATGGAAGGCCGTCATGGCGCCGGTAAAGTGGTGATGCGGACGGCTGCTGCCGGTACCGGTATCATCGCCGGTGGTCCGATGCGCGCTGTGTTCGAAATGTTGGGCCTGCAAGACGTGGTGGCTAAGTCCATCGGGTCGCAGAACCCCTACAACATGATCCGCGCCACCATCGACGGTCTGAAGCAGGAAACCTCGCCCCGTCTGGTTGCGGCTCGCCGCGGCAAGAAGGTTGCAGAGATCCTGAACAAGCCCGCTGCTGAAACCGTGGAGGCTTGATCATGACCGCGAAGAAAACCATCGTCGTCAAGCAAGTGGCTTCGGCCGCTCGCCGCCCGGCAATCCAGACCGCGACCCTGAAAGGTCTTGGCCTGAACAAGATGAACCGCACCCGTGAACTGGAAGATACCCCTTCGGTTCGTGGCATGGTCCGCAAGATCTCGCATCTTGTGACGATCATCGAAGAGCGCGGCTAAGCAGGTTCGGGGTTAGCCCTGACACCTGTTCGTGATAAGACGCCCCGCCGAAAGGTGGGGCGTTTTGCTTTTGCGGCCCTGCTTTGCTTGCGGTTCAATGGGCGGGCGCCAAACCCCTGCGGCCAAGGAAAAACCCGCGTAACAGCGGTTACGCGGGCTTCATGCTGTCGTGCTATGGTGGGCCGGCCTACTGGCTAAAGCGGAACGCCTCGCAAAACCGCAGCAGCTTGGCATTGTCGGTTTTGCGCAGCGCGCAGGCCCAAGCCAGATCCAGCGCGTCTTGCGCGGCCAAAATCAGATCGCCATCGCGGTCGGCATGCACCCGTTCGTCGCCGTGGAACAGGCCGTTCTGCACATCCCCAATCACCGCAAAGAAATCCGCCGCACTGTTCACCGCGCGGGCTTTCTTCCACGACACCGCCTGATCCTTGTCGACCTTCAGCAGACGCGGCGGATGCAGGAACAGCACCGCCAAACTCGGCTCGGCGCGGCACTTTTCCAGAAAATCATCGCCCAGGTCTTTGGCAAAGCCAGCCCAACCGGCTTCGGCCGAAACCCCCAGCTTTTCATATTTCAGATAGCCCGCCCGCTTGAGCGCATATTCAAACCGCGCAAAGGTGGCGACAAAACTGCCCCATTCGTTTTTGAACAGCAGTTTGATTCCTGCGCGATAATTGGTGTCTACGGCCATCTCTGCCCCGCCCCTGTGCAAGCAAGCCCCCAGATACGCCGGATTGCCGCGCAGTGTCTATACGCGGGCGATGAAACGAATCTTCCTCTGGCGAAAACCCATGCTAGTCTTCCGCCATGCGCCTAAAGGCGGGCGCGATTTAAGGGAGGATAGTATGGCCGCAAAATATACCGGGGGCTGCGCGCATGTGCATGTGACCGCTGCCGCAGAACCGATTGATAACCACGAATGCCACTGCAATGTCTGCAAATCCGTCACCGGTCAGCAGCACACCCATGTTGCCTTTTTCAACTACGGCGACCTGAAGGCCGACCACCCCGAAAAGATGAAACGCGTGCCGTTCAACGCCAACAATCCCGATGGCCCGCTGGAAATCTGCCTCTGCACCGATTGCGGCGCGGTGCTTATGCTGGACGACAAACAAAAGCGCATCCGCGTCGCGGTGCCCAACGTCATGGGCTATGACGACGCCGCCTTCCCGAAGGCCAGTTACCACGCGTTCTGGGATGAGACGAAGGGCTACGAAAAACCCCACGACGGCCGGCCAGTGTTCGAAGGCCTGCGGCCCGAATTTGTCTGGCCTGCTGGGGCGTAAACGCCTTTCTTATACCCTTACAGGACATAGCGTAGGGGGCGGGGCGTTTCCGTTGCCTACGCTATGCCACCGTGAAAATGAACTTGGAAATCGGCGGTCAATCTGCCCGCGCGCC